>JANNCZ010000486.1:0-8504 GCA_031387185.1 Burkholderiales bacterium | reverse complement strand
ACCGACATGGCGATTTCCCACGACAACTCGTCGAACAATTCAAAGGGAGGCAGGGGCAAGCCAAAATCGCGGGCCGCCGTTTCGATCCAGTTGACCGGAACGCCTTCATCGGCGATGCGCAATGCGTCCAGCAAGAGGCAGGCGAGCAGTCTGTTGACCAAAAATCCGGGGGAGTCCTTGACGAGGATCGGCACCTTTCCAGTCTGGGCGAGAAAGGCGAGGGCCTTTTTCTTTGCCTCCGGGCTGGTCTGGCTCTGGGGAATCACTTCCACCAACGGCATCTTGTCGACCGGGTTGAAAAAATGCAGGCCGAGAAAGTTTTGCTTGTTATCGACAAACTCGCAAAGCCGGCTCAGGGGAATCGACGATGTATTGGTCGCCAGCACCGCGCCTGGTTTGTGCGCCAGAGCGTGTGAAAGACCTTGCAGCACTTGCTTCTTGGTGTCCAGGTTTTCATACACCGATTCGATGATGAGCTCGCAATCGGACAAGTCAGCGTAACCCGCAGCCGGTTGTGCCACCGCCTTATATCCTTTGGCGTTGAGGCGGTCCGCCTCCGCATAGGCTTTTTCCGCGCTGGAGGTTTTGACGCGAACAGCGATACCTGCTTTCAAGGACGTCTCCGCAATGCCTTTACCCATGGTGCCGGCACCCACCACGCCCATTGAGTGGATGCCACCGACCTGGCTCAGCGTGCGGTTGGCGCTTTGCTGGGCGATTTCCTTGTGGAACGCCAGGGCAATCAGGTTTCTGGCGACGTCAGACGAGGCCAGTTCGCCAAAGTGGCCGATTTCCTTTTCAATGCCCGCGGCGAGCCCGTTCTCAACGCCGAACTTCACGGTTTCCAGCGCCAGCAGCGGGGCCGGGTAGTGGTGGGTGACGCGCATTTTGAGAATGCGCTCGAGCGTCTTGATGGTGCCGTCAATCCGCGCGCGCTCTTCCGCAGGCATGGTGCCCGGCTGAAAGCAGTTCCTGTACCTGACCTGCAGTTTGTCTTCCGGCTTCTGGGCGCTGCACAGCTCCAGCGCCAGGGATTCCGCGCGTTGCATCAGGCCGGCGACCTCGACGCTCTCGTGTACCAGGTTGGCCTTGAGGGCTTGTTCAACCGAAAGGGTATGACCAAACAGGATCATTTCCAGAGCAGGCTTGACGCCAATCAGGCGCGGCAGACGCTGCGTTCCGCCAAGCCCGGGTATTACGCCGAGGGTGACTTCCGGCATAGCAAACACCGTCTCCGTGGCGCTCGAGCAGATGCGCTTGTCGAAGCAAATCGCCAATTCCAGGCCGCCGCCCAGACAGGGGCCATGCACTGCCACCAGCGTCGGCTTGGTGATGTCCAATACCTGCTGGTAAACCTTGTGCCCGTTTGCGGAGCTGCGATGTGCGACCTCTTCGCTGCCGAATTGGGCAATCTCCTTTACGTCGGCGCCGTAAGCGAAGTGATCCTTCTTGCCGGAGCGAAAGATCAGCGCTTTGATGCGCGCATCTTTCTGCACCGCGTCGAGCGCCTGGGAGAAGTGTCCGATGATTTCGGTGGAAAGCGTGTTGGCCCGGCCGGGCACCTCAAGCGTCAGCACCGACACGCCGGAAGGCAGAAGACGCAACGTGAACTCGGCACCCCAAGTGCCGAGAAGGGTTCCCTGATTCGTGATCGCATCGCTTTCATCCATGTCTGGCACCGTCTGACTCACCGCTTCACCCGCGAGATTTGAGGAAGGCGAATATTAACCATGGAATCAGGCCAGCGTACTTGCTCTTGAAGCAGGGGAGAAAGTAGGGGAGCGCCGCCGCTTTGAACTGTTTTGGGGTTGGACTGTGTGGCGGACACACCGCGCGTTTGATCTCCGCACCGCCGGGTGCCTTGCCGCGATATACTTGTAAAACACGGTTTTACATTCACCGCTACAAGGAGCAAGCATGGAACTGATCATCCGGAAAATCGGCAACTCGGCAGGTCTCGCGCTGCCAGCTCCCTTGCTGCGCGAATTGGGCCTGTCCGTCGGACAGACCCTGCTGGTGGAACGCGCGGAGCAAGGCACCCTGACACTCCAACCCAAAAAAGTACGCAAAAAATACAGCGCCGCCGAACTCAACGCGCAGTGCAATCCGCGCGCACCGATGCCCTCCGATCTCGCCGCATGGGATGCCCTGCGCCCCGCAGGCAGCGAAGCCCTGTGAGCCGCAAGCCGGCGCAGCAGGGCGACATCGTATCGATCACGCTCGACCCCACGGCTGGCAGCGAGATTCGCGGCACCCGGCCGGTGCTGATCCTGTCGAACGCCGAATTCAACCGCAATGGCCGCGCGCTGGCCGCACCCATCACGCAGGGCGGCAATATTGAGCGCGTGGCAGGCTGGGCCGTGACCATGATGGGTTCCGGCTCTGCCACTCAGGGAGCGGTGGTAGTGAGCCAGTGCCGTGTGCTCGATCTCGCAGCGCGTGGCGCGCGAAAAATCGAATCGGCTTCGGGTGAAGTGGTGGCCGAGGCGCTCGCGAAGCTGCAGGCGATGGTGGAGCCGCTCGGGTGATGGCCGCCGGCCCCGGCACACCCGGCAACGCAAGACGCACCGCGCGACGTCGCAAGCAATCGCAAAAAGCATCTGGCCGGCGTGTTGGATGAAAAGCGTCGCAGCCGATAGCGGGCCATTGCTCGCGCTGTTCAACCGCAGCGAAACCTGGAACGCGCGCGTACTGGCATGGGTGGAAGCCAACCCCGATGCGCGCCTGTTCACCACCTGGCCGGTAGTCACCGAGGTCTGCGCCCTTTTGAGCAAACGGGTAAGCGAGGCAGCAGCGCTCAACTTCCTGTTGTGGATTGAACGCGGCGGCCTGGTGCTCGATACCCCGGGCCCGCATCGTTTCACGACGCATAGACGATCTCGCAAAAATACCGCGACGTGCCGTTCGACTTTGCCGACGCCTCAGTGGCCGAACTGGCAGCGCGGCGCGGTCTGAGCGATCTGTTGACCATCGACAGTGACTTTGATATTTATCGCGATGCACGCGGCAGGGCATTGCGCAATGCCCTGCGGGCGGCAGGGCAGCGCCGCTAAATGCGGCGAATGTTGCGTCAGCCGGTCAGCGCACCAGCATCAGCAATTAACGTAGCGACCAGCTCACGCAATTCCGCAATCGCCGACTCCTCAACTTCGAGAAAGCCTTCGTACTCGGCCAAATTGCGCTTTTGATGAGCCGCATCGAGAACGCGCCACTGCGCCGCCGCCCAGTTCAAGGTGTGGGTCAGGCTTTGAAAAACGATATAGCGGTTTTCGCTTCGATAGCCATGCCAGCGCAATACGGCCAGTGCAGCGATATGCGCGGCGTTGTAAGCGCTGGTGAAACGTCCTTCGGGGGAGACCGACGCAAGTTGCGAGTCAGCCAGCCGCACGTGCGCCATCGCCAGCATGCGTTTGACCTCGGCATCGTTGCGCGGCTCGGCCTTGATCTGGCCGATGCGTGCCAGATTATCGAGCGCGGGCAAGCTCAACGGCGTCCCCGATCAGCGCAATCACCGGCTGCGCCATCACACGATTGACAAACGAATCCGCCTCGGAGCGGCGGCGCTCAAACTCCGCCGGCGTGTAGCAGGTCGGATTGATCTTGCGCCCCAACTGCACCTCCACCGGCACCAGCAGTTCAAGCACCCGCGCCAGGCGCAGACCCTTGCCCACCAGCATCACATCAACATCGCTGGCCGACGTATCAGTCTGCTTCGCTACCGAACCAAAAATCCACGCACCCTGCAAATCCGCCGCCAGCGGCAACAGTGCCTCACGCAACAGCGGCTCGGCCCCCAGCGTCTTGCGCGTCAACGCAACCAGTTCGCCAAACACCGGGCATTGCGCATTGGCATGAAACCGCCGCAGATTGCCGACGCGCTCTGACAGCAGCAGGCCAGCCGACGCCAGCCGGTTTAGCTCGCGCTGTAACGACGCACTACCCAAGCCAGTCAAGCGGCGCAGTTCGCTCAGGTGAAACTCGCGTTGCGGATGCCCGAACAGCCAGCGGAATACGCGGGTTTGGCTATCGGAGAAAAGGGCAGTGGCGAGTGACATATTCCAAATATTAGCATGAACGTGCCAATAATTGGAATGTACGGATAAATCTGCCGTCGCTGGTATCCGCTTGACCAGAGACGATATCGCTTGCTGGCGACTGTTTCAGTCATTTCACAAAATTGCGTATTTGACTGAAACAGCGTAAAGTTTCAGTCAAGTCCCGAAAAATGAAAAATGACTGAAACACCGCAAACCTTCATCCCCTGGAGCAGCCAGGAGACCAGGACATTCCACGACGCGCTGATGATCGCCGAGGCGCTGTACGGCGCCGCGGATGATGCAGCCGCCAATCCCGGCTGGATGACCTGGAAGAAAAATGGCACCGGCAAGGAATACCTGTTCCACGGCAAGGACCGCACCGGCAACGGCAGCCTGCTCGGTCCGCGCAGCGCGGCCACCGAAGCCCGATTTGCCGAGTTTCAGGCCGCGAAAACCGGCGCAGCGGAGCGGGTGAGCAAGCTGCGCGCACAAACCGCCACGCAATCAAAGTTCATTCGCGCAGTGCGCCTGAATCGCATGCCGCGCGACGCCGCCAAGGTGTTGCGTTTTTTCGAGCGCACAGCGTTTGCCGACGCGCTGCTGGTCATCGGCACCCACGCGCTGTATGCGTATGAGACGGCGGCTGGCGGGCGCTTCATGCCGGACTTGATGGCAACGCGCGATTTTGACCTGCTGTGGGACGCCAAGAAAAACCTCGAGGTCAGCCTGACCATTCCGGAAGACCAGCGCGAAGGCTTTCTGGATGTGTTGCACAAGATCGACAAAACCTTCACCGTCAGCGCGGAGCAATCGTTCCGCGTCACCAGCGCACAAGGCCTGACCGTCGATTTCCTGATGCCCGAACCGGACGACGGCCGCAAACCCAAACGCGGTGACAAGGTGCGTCCGATGGGAATCAAGGGACAAGCTTGGCTGCTGGCCACCCCGCCCTTGCGGCAAATCGTTTTCTCGGATGATGGCTATCCGGTGCGTCTCTCAGTGCCGCAACCGACTCTGTTTGCCGCGCACAAGCTGTGGGTTGCGGATCAAAGGAGCCGGCGTGCCGAGAAGCGTGACCGTGATCGCGAGCAGGCGCAGGCTGTGCTGGCTTTGTTCAAAGACCGGTTGGGCGACAGCACCCCCGTACGCCGCAAACTGCCACCTGAGCTGCGTGCTTATTTGCCCTAAGCGAATCGAACACGTACTATTCTGGATACGCTCCGGAAGGCACGCAACGAATTCATAGAACCCTGAGCGTGAAAGGCGAACACGTCCGCCCTTTACTTCGCTTCCTACCTATCGGCAACGTCCCTATCGATTGATCAGGCGCTTAACAGCTTCTGCGGCATCGGGCCGTAGCTTTTGAATAATGCTCCACGCTTCATTTGCTTCAGTGATGGCCCCCTCAGACTCCAACGCCATTGCATAAAAAACCCATGGCTCAGCGTCTCTTTCGTTTTGAGGCTTAAGCGAAATCAGCGAAGCTCGGCGCATGGGGTCCATGATGGTGAATTGCACTTCCGCCTTTTTGCTGCTCAAGTCATCAATCACCAGCATGTGATGACGAACCCCTGGCTTGGCATTGCCAAAACTTCCAATGGGAAATTGCGGGCCATCGACAACTCTTTCAAGCATATTGCCTCCGTCTGGAGTCAACTGCACACGGAACTTTCCCTGAGCATTGTCCGCATCAATAACAAACAGACGCTGCAAATCCAGAACGGACTCTGACTTTCTCGGATATTTGATCTCAAGAGATGAACCAATGCCTCTCATTCGAACAGCTCCAGCCACTACTTTTCCAATGTAATCAGTGGAAATTCTGGCTTGGTTTTCCTCGAGCCTCGTCGCCTGAGCAGCTCCCACGCCTCCTCGGCCAAAACCATTGGCCGCGATGAGCGTTTCGGCTGGACCGGCCAACACCAGCCGCTCCCGCGTCTTGTAATGCACAAGCGACACCTGGCCACCCGCTGCCACCTCCACCTTTGCATCTTCCTCCAAAGTCGTGGCAATTTGCGCCCGCGTGCTTTGTCCCTTGTACTGAATCCGCACGGCCCCCACTACATCCATCACCATGGCGACGCCAGCAGCATGCACCTGAGCAGCAATCAATGTCGCTGCCAGCGCCACAACACATTTGATCCGCTTACAAGAAATCATCATGATTGCCCCTCAAAAGACCCATCAAACCCAATTTCAACTGAATGGTGCGCGCCTCGTGCCAGCAGTGAAGCCACCTTTTACTTACTCGCCCTGCAAAGCCGCCAATACTTTCGGTTCCCAAGAGTACACGCGCATTTCGGTATGCCCCTTCAGAGATTGTAGGCCCGCATCAATCAGAAAGTCGGGATAGCCAACCGCTTTGGCTACCGACTCTGTGCATGCAATGGGCTTGCCAAGCTTCTTTGGCAGATCGCAGACCCGCGCCGCAACGTTTACGGCATCGCCGATCGCGGTGTATTCATGACGTTCCCGCGATCCCAAGTGTCCGATCACGGCCTCACCCGAATGCAGGCCAATTCCGATACGCACCGTTGGCAAACCCCGGCGTGCAAAATCCCTGTTTAGATCAATAAGTGCAATCAACATTTCTTGCGACGCATCGAGGGCATTCTTCTCCGGGTTCGCGAGAGGCTGCGGGTTTCCAAAAACCGCCATCATGCCGTCGCCAATGAACTTATCGACTGTGCCTCCATGCGCGTGCACGATGCGAGCCATACTGTCGAAATAATCGTTAAGGAGCTCTACGACTCTATTGGCCGGCAGCCCTTCCGACATCGTGGTGAAGTCACGTATGTCGGTGAACATCACGCAAACTTGTCGCTTCGCTCCCGCCTTGGCCGGCGATAACGCACCAGAAATAATGCCCTTCAACACCGCTGGGCTTACGTAGCCATTGAACGTACGAGTGAGATTTTGCCGTTCAAGCCAATGACGCCTCGCAGCAACCGCCCATCCGACGACGAGCGCTAGCGTCGCCGTGAACAGGACAGCAGCGGTCGGAATAAACCACGCAATTCCAAGCAGAAAGGCTGCTGTTGATAGAAGCGCAATGACGCCGGTGAAATAGCAGGCGAATGCCGCTGCCATACGGTGGAAAAGCGCAAGCCTGGCAGCCAAGAGGATCAGAAGCACGGTTAAGGCAACTGGTACAGGTTTAATAAAACCAGAGTTGAGCATCGTCCGCAGCACTTGGGCGTGGACTACGACTCCCGGTACAAGCTTGTTGGTGGGCTCCTTGAAAAGAAGCGGCACCGGAATCCGCAGGCGATCCTCGGTGTCCAGGATTGTGCCAACGAGAACGGCGCGATTGCGTAACGTCGCAAGCTTTTCGACATCCCCTGACTTGAACCAAGACACCAAATCCCGGCCAGAGATATATTGGAATTGCGGCCCGCTCCCGTAATCGATAAGGCCAGACCAATCCGACCCTAGGCCCGCCTGTACGGCTATGCGTTCTGTGAGAGTGCTCTGACGGCCTCCAGGTTGACAATCCGGGCCAGGATACTTTCTGACCAGACCGTCCGCATCCAGACAAAATAGTGCGGAGCCACGTACATCAAATTTGGATTGCTTTGCTTGCGTCCATTGACTGGCTGCTCCCAGAAAAGGAACGAACAAATCCCCGAACTGTCCACGGTGGTGATCCCAAGTCTCGCTAACAATGAGTGGGGCGGCCGCGCCGAGTTTGAGCAATCCCTTGGCCAAGAGTTCGTCGAAATTGACTTCGGGCCGATCTCTCGGCGCCAGGAAAGCGAAGGAGCGATCAGGCAAGACAATATCTAACCCGACGACCTTGGGTTTCCCTGCAGCAATGGCCTCAAAAAGGATCCCTAGATGTTCGTGTAACAGAGCGATTGGCTCGGGGGTGCCCCGGAGAAACGCTTCATCGATCCCGACTATAACGACATCATTTGCAACAGACTTGGGAAAGTAGGCGCGCTCCAATGCGAAGCCGAGATCCAGGATTTTTCGATCAACACCATCAATCAGCGACGAGAAATGGATCGTCAGCCCCAGTGCAGCACAAGCAATAAAGACCAAACGCGATGCATTCTTTGGTGAAAGCTCCGTTTTCGCCAAGCCGGGTTCTCCTTCGAGGCTTCGTGCCGTTGGCGGCAATTTTAGTGCCGCAACCGACGTTGATTGCAACGGACAAATTTTGAGTCACGTACCCGAAAGCGCCGTCGCTGATCTGAAAAAAGTACCTTGGCACCGTGGCACCCTGGCACTTGGCGATCTCGGTGACAAATCGCACCCTAATGGAGCCACCATATCGCGGCCTAATGGAGCCAGCAGAAGGGGTGGTTTTTCGGGTTTCGGACAGGGTGATTTTTAGCTGTTTTTCGGGGTTTTAGCAAGCCCGATTTCACGCCGTTTTGGCCCTGATCGTGGACTGATGCGGGGCTGATTCAGGCACGGATGCGGCTGGAAGGGAGTCAAGGGGACCGTGGAATAAATGGGCCA
>JANNCZ010000476.1:0-3247 GCA_031387185.1 Burkholderiales bacterium | reverse complement strand
TGCTGCGTAAGCTCGGGCAGAAGAAATTCAACCCCGGCGCAGCGATGACGATGGCGTATCTGAACGCCACCAACCCGGCCAAGATCAAGTTCATCAAGTTGTTCCTGATCGACATTGGCTTCAAGGTGCAGCGCTTTGCGTTTGGCCTCGCGCGCGGCACAAGGCTCGCGCGCATCCAGACACGGCGGCCACCGGCCACGGTGGGCAAGGCGCCGATAAAGGAACAGATCATCCACTTCATCAACAAGCCGATGCCCAAGGGTTTGCCCAAAAAAACCGCGCGCGCCTTGCTGGGGGTGGAAGATGAATCCATCGTGCCGATCATCCGCAACCCGGCCATCGCGCAGGACGACCAGGAAGCGGTGTTCTACTTCCCCGGCTGCGGCTCGGAGCGCTTGTTCTCGCAGGTGGGCCTCGCCACCCAAGCGATGCTGTACCACGTCGGTGCGCAAACGGTGCTGCCGCCCGGTTACCTGTGCTGCGGCTACCCGCAGACCGCCAGCGGCAACCACGACAAGGGCCAGGAGATCACCACCAACAACCGGGTGCTGTTCCACCGCGTCGCCAACACGCTTAACTATCTGGACATAAAAACCGTCATTGTGTCCTGCGGCACCTGCATGGACCAGTTGCAGAAATACGAGTTCGACAAGATCTTCCCCGGCTGCCGGCTGCTCGACATTCACGAGTATCTGCTGGAGAAAAATATCCGGCTCGATGGCCTGAACGGGGTGCGCTACATGTACCACGACCCCTGCCACACGCCGATGAAGACCTACAAGCCGGCTGATGTGGTGAACCAGTTGATGGGGCAGAAGGTCGATCTCAACGAGCGCTGCTGCGGCGAGGCCGGCACACTGGCGGTGACGCGGCCGGATGTGTCGACCCAGGTTCGCTACCGCAAGGAAGAAGAAATGCGCAAGGGTGAAGACAGGATTCGCGCCGACGGCTTCAAGGGCGAGGTCAAGATCCTCACTTCGTGCCCGTCGTGCCTGCAGGGCCTCTCGCGGTTTCGCACCGATGTGGATGTGGATGCCGATTACATCGTGGTCGAGATTGCCAAGGCGACGCTGGGTGACAACTGGCTGCCCGAATATGTGGCGCGCGCCAACAGCGGCGGCATCGAGCGGGTGCTGCTTTAAGTACGCGGCGGATACGCTGCGGGTGCGCCACAGCCTGCGCATGCGCAGCCCGAAAACCGTTGGTACACAAAGCTTTCCGGGCTATACCTGCCAAGAGCCGCATCCTGTGCGTCTGTCAGGGCGCTTGCCTTGGTTGATTGCGGTACGATGTACGATTCGCGTTCTACCGATCCCACAACACGCCCACGTTTGACGGTCCATGCCCATTCAATTCGATCTGCCCGCCCCTGACCCGGCTGCCAAGCCACCCGCTTTCTCCACAGCGAAGGAGTGCGCGGACTGGATCGAGGCGCTGCCGCTGACCAACTCGGCCACCGCGCAGTTGCAGTTGTGCAAACAGCTTGAACTGATCGCCACTGCCGCGATCAAGCCTGCCGTGTTGTTCGAGATACTCGAAACCCTGCGCGAGCCGTTCGGCTTTGTGCAGTCCGAGATGGCAAAAAAGTACGTGCATCGCGCGCTGCCACTCGCTGATCTTGAACTCACTGCGCGCAACAACAGCTTGCTGGCGTGGCAGGCCTATCGCACCGCCGCGCTGGTGTGTGTGCAGTCGCTGCTCGACGGCGCGCGTGATCTCAAGAGCGTGGCCGCCACCGTGTGCCACCGCGCGCTCGACGCGCATGCGCGCATGATGATCGATCAGGCGCGTACCAACTGCGAAGCCACTGCGGCTGATTGGAAAATGCTGCACACCCTCTACCGCGCCGCGGAAGAACTTGGCGTCGAAGGGGAGAAGGTGAAAGACCCGCTGTCGCGCGAGGCGCCGGTGTCGCACTGCATGGCGGTGTACGCGCAGCCGGTGCTGGTGACTATCGGCTCCTACAACGAATGGACTGCGCGGCAGTCGGCGATGATTTTGCGCTGGCTGGAGCGCTGGTCAACCAAGATCAGCATTACTTCCACAGCACCCGCAGCGCCGGTGAAGCCACCGGTGTTGACCGATACCGATTCGGAGCGCGGCGGCTTTCGCATTGCCGAAGGCACGTCCGGGGCACCCGCAGCGGGCGCCGCAGCAGGCACCGCAGCAGGCACCGCAGCAGGCACATCGGCAAGCGCACCAGCCACGCCGGCGTTGGGCGCCGGCACCCGCTACATCGACATTGGCGATGTGTCGCTGTCGATCAAGAATCGCGTGATCCTGCTGCGCAAAGGCGAGACGCCGGTCAATCTGGGCTTGGGTGAAGACTGCGTCATGCCGCATTGCGAGCAGCAGCTCATCACGCTGTATCAGCATTGGTGTGATGGCCGCGTGGACCGCAACGCCGCGCGCCGCCCCTCCACCAGCGACACCCTGGTCGCGGTGGGGCTGGAGGTGATGCACTATTACCTCTCGGGAAAACCGTTCAAGCAGCCCGGTATCCCCACCGAGTTGACTGCCAAGCAGCGCGCCGAGATCGCTACCTTTGGGCGCATTGCCACGCGTGACGAAGACGAGTACAGCCAGATACATGGTTATGCGATGGAGCAGTGGCAACTGCGCGACGAGAGTCTGGCCGGCATGCGCATGGTGCGCGCCAAGGCCGTGCATGGCCACCGCATCGCGGCCGGCACCTTGCTGGCGGCGCGGCCGACCGGCGCCAAAATGTTCATGCTCGGCACGGTGCGCTGGGTGCAGTGGCTCACCGATGATTCGATCATGGCGGGGGTGCGCGCGATTCCCGGCACGCCGATGTGCGTGGCGCTGCGCCAGACCGGCATCAATGCCGCGAAGGAAAAATACCAGCAGGGCTTCCTGATGCCGGCGGTCGAAATGCTCAAGTCGCCCGATTCGGCGCTGATTCCGGCCGGCTGGTTCAAACCGGGCAAGGTGCTTGAAGTCCACTCCGACAAGCCGTGGCGGATTACACTAGTGGACATGCTGGAGCGTGGCGGCGATTTCGAGCGCTGCACGTACGGCGGCGCCGCCTGAGAATTCCCGTTCGAGTCCGTAAATGGAAGGCGTCGTTTTTGTAAACGGCAATGGCATCAACCCGCTCCGGGCAGAGTCCGCATGTCAGGAACTCGACCGGGAGCCCTGGGCGCGGTAAAGTGCAGTAACACGTAAGGGAGAATGCAATGGGTCTCAAAGACATGCTGTTTGGCAAGAAGGAAGATGCCAACAAGGT
>JANNCZ010000464.1:0-3541 GCA_031387185.1 Burkholderiales bacterium | reverse complement strand
CTGCAAGCGCGCCCAATTGTTGCGTTCCTGAATATCGACCGCGCGCTGTGCCTGCCAGGCCGCGTAATTGCTCACGGCGGGGTAGAGCACCTTGCCCGACTGCACCAGGTCTTCGAGCGCACGCATCGATTCGTCGATCGGTGTGCGCTGGTCGAACTGGTGCAGGAACAGCACTTCGACCCGGTCGGTGTTGAGGCGCTTCAAACTTGCTTCAATCGCCCGCACCACATGACGGCGCGACGTGCCGCGTGCGTTGATGTCGTCACTGGACGGGTTGTAGCATTTGGTCGTGATGACCAAATCATCGCGCTGCCCCTGTATCAGCTTGCCTAAAATCTCCTCGGCGCGGCCCTTGTTGTACTGGTCGGCACAGTCGAAAAAATTGATGCCGGCATCGCGGCAGGCTTTGTACATCGAGGCCGACATCGCCTCGTCGGCATCGCCGCCAAACGACATGGTGCCAAAGCACAGTTCGGAAACCTGGACACCGGTGCGGCCGAGAGGCTTGTGTTTCATGCGTCACTCCAGGGTAAATGAATCCGGGGAAGGCACGAGTGTAAGGGAACGGCGTTACTCTTTAGGTTCAGCCAATGAATGATGACGTGAACGCGGGTTCAAAGTCTGATTCGAAGGTCTGCGCAATCCGCGCAACTCCTATACTCTCGGTTGCCGGGCTGTTTTTTTCATGATCGCCGGACTTGACGCTTCACTCACCTCGGAGAGTCCCCGTGACCCTGCATCCACGCCGTTCGCTGACGATCCTTGCTGCTGTTGTCGTTGTCCTTGCCGTCAGTCCCCCACTGTTTGCGGCCTGGCCGGCCGACCAGCCGGTCAAGATCATCGTCCCGCAGGCTGCGGGAGGCACCAACGACACGGTGGCGCGCTTGATAGGGGTCGAGCTGGGCAAACTGTTGAAGCAGACGGTCATTATCGACAACCGCCCAGGGGCTGCCGGTGCCATTGGCATGCAGGCTGTCGCACAGGCGAAGGCCGATGGCTACACACTGGGTCTGGCATCGGATTCGGTAGCGCTGCTGGATGTGACGCGGCCCAACCTGACCTGGAAATTCAAGCGCGACCTCCAGGGAATCGGCATGATTGGCGATCAACCGATGTGCGTTGCGGTTTCGGCCCGGTCGACCTACATGTCGTTTGCCGATGTCCTCAAGGCGGCCAAGGACAGACCGGGCAGCCTCGCCTATGGCACCTCGGGTGTGGGTACATCCCAGCACGTAGTGGGCGAATGGCTGGCGAAGCTCGCCAGTGTTCAGCTCCTGCACATTCCGTACAAGGGGGGCGGACAAGCAGCTACCGACATTGTCAGCGGCCAGGTGCCGGTCGCGGTGCTGGGACTGGTGCCGATGCTGGTGCAGGCCAAGGCGGGCAACGTGCGCATCGTGGCCGTCACCTCGCCAAAGCGTGCCGCCGCTGTCCCCAACGTCCCCACCACCAGTGAATTGGGCTACGCGCAGATTGCCTTGACGCAGTGGGCCGGCTTGGTGGCACCTGCAGGCACCACTGACGCGATCTTGAAGCCTCTCTCGGAGGCGGTCTTCAAGGTCGTTGCAGGCGTTGAGGCGCGCCAGAAGTTGACCGATGCCGGCATTGATGCCAAGCCGCTCGGTTATCAGCCCTTCGACAAGTTCCTCAAAGACAACGTCGATACTTGGACCCGTGTCGTGCCGGGTCTCAATCTGAAACTGGACTGACGCAGTGCGTACTGTCACCATGCAGCCAAGGAGATTTCTTGAAAAAGCCAAACATCGTTCTGGTTCTCGCTGACAACTTGGGATGGGGAGAGCTCGGTTGCTACGGCGGCGGCGCAATTCGTGGCGCGCCGACGCCGCGCATCGATGCACTGGCGAGCGAGGGTCTACGCCTGCTCAACTTCAACGTCGAGAGCGATTGCGTGCCGACCCGCTCGGCACTCATGACCGGGCGTCATCCGATTCGTACGGGCGCGTTGCAATCGGTGCCCGCAGGTTTGCCGCAGGGGCTGATTCCGTGGGAGGTGACGATCGCCCAAGCGCTATCCGACGCAGGATATGCAACCGCCATGTACGGCAAATGGCATTTGGGTGACAAGGAAGGGCGTTATCCCAAGGACAAGGGCTTTGACGATTGGTACGGCATTCCGCGCACCACCAACGAGAGCATGTTCATGGATGCGGTCGGGTTCGATCCCTCGGTGGTCGACATTCCCTCTGTGATGCAAGGCGTCAAGGGGCATCCGGCTGAAAAGCGCGAGGTCTATGATCTCGAAATGCGCCGGCGCATAGATGAGGAGTTGACGCGTCGCAGTTGCGCCTTCATCAAGCGACAAGCGGTGGCAGGGAAACCGTTTTTTCTGTACGTGCCGCTGACGCAACTGCACTTTCCGACGATTCCGCACCGAGCTTTCGAAGGGGTGTCGAAGAAAGGGGATTTCGCCGACTCGCTGATCGAGATGGATGCAAGAGCCGGCGAGATGCTGGATGCCGTGGATGCGGCAGGCGTTCGAGACAACACGCTATTCATGTTCGCCAGTGACAACGGCCCGGAATATCGGCGGCCCTGGCGCGGCAGTGCCGGCATGTGGACCGGCACATACCATACCGCCATGGAGGGGGCGCTGCGCGTGCCGTTCATTGCGCGCTGGCCCGGGCAGATCAAGCCCGGTGTGGTCAGCAATGAGATATTGCATGTGGTGGATCTGTTTCCGACCCTGGCAGATATTGCCGGCGCCAAGGTGCCTGCAGACAGGCCCATCGACGGCGTCAATCAACTGCCGTTCTTGACCGGCAAAACCGGAAAATCCGCACGCGAAGGCTTCGTCTATTTCATCAAGTCCGAACTGCGCGCCGCCAAGTGGCGCGACTGGAAGATGCATTTCGTCTGGGAAGTGGAGCCCAATGCCGGGGCCAACCACCTCGAAACGCCTTACTTGTTCAACCTGGTGCAAGACCCGAAAGAGGAATCGGATGTGAGCAGCACCCAAGGCTGGGTACGCGGCCCAATCCGCAAGATGGTGGATGCGTTCCAGAGATCGCTCAAGGACACGCCGCCGATTGCCCCGGGCGCGCCAGACACGTTCGTGCCGGCGCCCTACGCAGCAAGGCACGATTGACCGGTCACGTGGCGACATGCCATCGCAGCACGATAGATGCAGTTAAATCTGTTTCAGTCATTTCGTCACTTTGCACATTTGACTGAAACAAGGCAGTTCCTCGCCTGCTGAAGCATGCCTGCTGCACCCATCACTCTAGATGTGCTGCGCCGCTACGCGGTGGCGCGCAGCGATCGTCATACGACGCTTAGGTGCGACGCAGGTGAGCAGATGACTTCCAAAAGGTCTATGGCCCACGCTGCTTGCAATGGTGGCGCGCTCGCGTCCCCTTGTCCTTGAGTGGCAGCCAGGCGAGCCTCAAGCTGGCATTGAGGGCCACGCGCAGCCTGGAGATTCACGCAGCGAGCAGTTGTCTGAGTACGTAGGGCATTATTCCGCCATGCTTGTAGTAATCAACCTCGATGGCGGTATCGATACGCAATGTCACCGTGACAT
>JANNCZ010000408.1:0-2969 GCA_031387185.1 Burkholderiales bacterium | reverse complement strand
AACTGATCGAGACTGAGCGGCAGCTTGGCGTGGCCGCGCGCAAAGCGCACTTCGCCCGAGTCGAAGCTGCGGCCATCGTTGGTTTCGATCACCACCTGATCGGCGTAGGCGAAGGCGGGGTCAAGCGGGCACTGGGTGGCCACGGTGGTGATCGCCACTTTCTCGAACTGCTCGCGCACCTTCGGACGTGCGACGAAACCATCGGTCAATTCAGCGAGCCCCACGCGGCGCTCGGTGAGGGCGGAGGCCACTGCAAACTCCAGGCTGAACTTGGCTTCGAGGCCGGTCTCGGGACGATGGTTGCGCAGCATCGACTCCTGCGCGCGGCTCATCGACACCGACACCTTGCGCACCTGGTCGGCGTGCAGGTTTTCACGGTTGACGATGTCAAGCACGGCGTCGATGCTGCGATGCGCGGAGTAACACATCGGGTAGCGCTTGATCGACAAGCCCGAATCGAGAATGCGCAGGCGCTGACCGAGCTTGTCAGCCGGCGATTGCAGATCGACTTTGCCTTCGAGCGAAATCGCATACATGAAGCCGGCGCGATGCTCGAACACATCCGGTGCTGAGGTGAGGCCGAGCTTGGCCAACTGCACAGCCTCGATGCCCGCTGCGGCTGCGCGGCCAGCGTGAAACGGCTTGGTCATGGTGCCAAAGTTGGAGACGAGTCCGCTCGCCATGCTGGCCGACAACGCGAGCGCACGCACGCACAAATCCACCGGCAGCTTGTGCAGGTGCGCGACTGCCGCAGCGGCGGCCACCGTGCCGAACACGCCGGTGGGGTGCCAGCCCTTCAAGTGATATTGCCCGCTCTCGCGGCTGAACAACTCGGCCCACACTTCGTAGCCGACCACATAGGCGCGCAACACGTCGGCACCGGACGCGCCGAGCATATGGCCCTCGGCGAGGATGGCCGGTGTGATCACCGTGCTTGGATGACCGGAGAGTGCGACGTCGTCGTAGTCGAGCGCGTGCGCTGCGGTGCCGTTGACGCAGGCGGCTTGCGCGCTCGGCAGCGAGCGCTTGGCAAACGGCACCGGCGCGGCATGGTGGTTGACGCCTGCCAGATGCGCGTAATGCTTGAGCAGCAGTTCGACCACCGGCTCGCCGCAGCCGGCGAACATGGTTGCCGTGGTGTCGGTGATGCCGGTCTTGGCGATGGTGAAGGCGTCGCTGCTGCTGGCGTCGAAAGCGGGATGGGCCACAAAGGCGGCGAGTTGATGCGTGAGTCCATTCATGGTGTCGTCCTTGAAAGGGTGAGGCTGTTGCAATGCGCGATGGCGGGTGGTGATAAGCGATTGCCGTTGGTAATGAGCGATCGCGATGGACGCCGCGGCGTCAATACGAACGCGGCATGCCCAGAATGTGTTCCGCGATATAGCTCAACACCAAGTTGGTTGAAATCGGCGCAATCTGGAACAAGCGTGTCTCGCGCCACTTGCGCTCGACATCGTATTCCTTCGCGTAGCCAAACCCACCGTGGGTCTGGATGCAGGCTTCGGCGGCGTGCCACGCGGCTTCCGATGCCAACAGTTTTCCCATGTTGGCGTCATCGCCGCAAGGCAGGCCAGCGGCGAACATCACCGCCGCGCGGCGCAGCACCAGGTCAGCGGCTTGCGTTTCGGCATGCGCGCGTGCGATGGGAAATGCCACGCCCTGGTTCTGACCGATTGGGCGATCAAACACACGCCGGCCGGTCGCATAGGCCACCGCCTTCTGCGTGAACCAGCGCGCATCGCCAATCGCCTCGGCCGAGACCAGGATGCGCTCGGCATTCATGCCATCGAGAATGTAGCGAAAGCCTTTGCCCTCGACGCCGATCAGGCTGCTTGCCGGAATGCGCACATTGTCGAAAAATACTTCAGTGGCGTGATGGTTAATCATCGCCGGCAGCGGACGGATCGTTAATCCCTTGCCAAGACACGCGCGAATGTCGAGCAAAAACACCGACAGCCCCGCGCTCTTGCTCGTCACCTCGTCAAGCGGCGTGGTGCGCGCCAGCAGCAACATCTGGTCGGACTGCAGTGCGCGCGAGGTCCACACTTTCTGGCCGTTGATGACGTATTCATCACCGTCGCGCACGGCGCGCGTCTTGAGTTTGGTGGTGTCGGTGCCGGTGGTCGGCTCCGTCACGCCGAAGGCTTGCAGGCGCAGCGCGCCGCTGGCGATCTGCGGCAGATATTGCTGCTTCTGCGCTTCGTTGCCGTGGCGCAACAGCGTGCCCATGATGTACATCTGCGCGTGACAGGCACCGGCGTTGCAGCCCGACGCGTGAATCTCTTCGAGGATCACGGTGGCCGCGCGCAGCGGCATGCCGCTGCCGCCGTAGGCTTCGGGAATCAGCGCACCGAGATAACCGGCCTCGGTGAGCGCGGCGACGAAGGCCTTTGGATACGCGGTCTCGGCTTCAAGCTTGCGCCAGTATTCGCCGGGAAAGCCTGCGCAGATTTTACGGATGCTCTCGCGGATTTCCGGGTAGTCGTCGCCGATCGGTATCGACAGGTTGTCTACATTGGTGGTAGTCGCAGCAGCGGCGTGTCCCGTCGCGGCACTCGCGCTGGGTGTCTGACTTGCAGCATTCATGAATCCGGCTTCCTCTTGATGTGTTGCGATGTATGTTCGCCCAAACTGGGCGGAGCGCCACGTGGCGCCGGGCGCACGCCGTCAAAGCGCAGCGGCAGGCCAATGAATTGCATCCCGGTATCAGGCACCGGTTGCACCAGGCCGAGCGCTTCGGTCTGCGGATGGGCGAGCATTTGTTCCAGATTTTGCACTGGCGAGCAGGGCACGCCGGCCGCTTCAAGGCGTTCAATCCATTCGGCGCAGTCTTTCTGCGCGATCAACGCGTCAAGCATCGCGTACAACTCGGCCTGATGCGCCACGCGCGCCGGGTTGTCCTTGAAGCGCGCATCGTCAATCCACTCGGGCCTGCCCACCACGGTGGCAAGCCCGCGAAACAACACGTC
>JANNCZ010000378.1:0-2021 GCA_031387185.1 Burkholderiales bacterium | reverse complement strand
GCCCGGATCGCCGTGGATCATGGCGAAGCCGCCTTCCCTGATCTGCGCATGCTCGATGCGCCAACAGAACGTCTCGATCTTGGCCGGCACATAGATCGCCTCGCTTGGCAATTCCGGCGAGAAGGGATTCCATTTGAGCCCGTACAGGGCGAGTAGTTTCTGATTCATGTGTCACTTTCGGAACGGATAGGGAGATAGGCCGGCGGCACGCCTGTTGCGGCGTAGTCGGCCAGCAGTTCGGTCATCAAGGCGGGCAAGCCTTTGGGTTGAAGCGGCGACAGGTCAGCCGTGACCGGGGATAGACGTCGGCGCTGGCCGTTGGCATTGGCTGACTTGTCGAGCGGCTTGACCGGGCAAAGAATGGCACCAGTACGTGCATCGACCAGATCGACCCGCGACAGGTCCCAGCGGGCATAGTGCAGGTGGACGCGCTCAAGGTGCCGATAGCGCGACGGGATCTCGAAGCGACCGCCTTCCAAGCTGACAGTGCCGTCCGAACGTCGCTGCTTGCGTATCACTTCGATGCGGAAGGCCGCAACCAGCGCGGTGCTTGCCAGACAGGGACGGGCCACGTTCGGACCGGCGAGATAGTGGGCCAGCGGTGTCGTGCCAATTTCTGAGTGGCGCGTGCGGTGATATTCCTGTTCACACCAGGCTTGTGTTGCCAGATTGAGCATGTCGAGATTAAGACTGGCTTCGCCTTCAAGCAGCGCCATCAGGCGGCCTTCGACACGGCCCCAGAACGACTCCTGTTTCGCATTTTGATACGGCGAATAAGGCAGCGTGGTCTGGTGCAATATGCCCAGTTTGGCAAGGCCCGCGGTCGTCTCCTCGGCCAGCATGGCAGCACCATTGTCGGTCATCAGGGCGCGTGGCAAACCGCGCTTCATGAAGGCTTGGCACAGGCCATGAATCAGGCTCTCGGCGGTTTCGTCCTGATACCACTGCACGTGGCAGACCAGACGCGAGCGATCGTCGATCACGCCCAGCAGCATCGGCGTCACCCACACGCCACCGCGGGTGAGTACCTTGCGGGAACCATGGTGGAAATCAAGGTGCCACAAGGCGCACACATGATCGACCTCAAAGCTGCGCACCTCAAGGCGTTCGAGCCGGTCGCGCGCGGCCAGTGCGCCGGCGGTGGCACGCTTGGGTTGCGCCTGGCGGAACATGCCCTGTGCTTTGAGATAGCGCCGGATCGAGGGATAGGAGGCAATCGCGGTATCGCTACCCTTGAGTGCGGCACGTAGATTATCGACATGCAGCTGGACGGTCCACCCCGGATGCTCGCGATACTGGGTGGTCAGGGTATCGATGACTGCCGGGGTCATGCTGGGGAAGCAGCCGACATCGGCGCGCAAGCGATCCTTGAGAGCGGCCACCGGATCGTTGGCACGCCGCGCCTTGTAGTACCAACGCTCCATGGTCGAAGCGGCGAAACAGACATCCAGGCCCGACACAGGTTCGCGCCAGGTCTTGGCCGCGAGCAGTTGCAATGCGGCCTGCAACGCCTTCGGTCCAGGTGGCGCAGCGAGTAACGGCCCAATGATCGAGAAGCGCAAGCGCGCCCAACGATCGCGTTTAACGGAATCGGTTAACTCATTCAAAAAGCTCTCCCAATGACGCGATACCGGCGGTATCGCTACTGGGTCAGAAGCTTACGAACCCTCACAACGTTTGGCTATCGGCATCCTCTGCGGGTGATGCGCGGCCCTTCCGTAACGTGATCATTGCCGGACCGTCAGGGGGGTGAGAAATGTCAGGATTCGGCGCATGGATTCTGCCGCAGAGCCAGCAAAGCGTGCGATCAGGCTGGTCGGAAGCTCGGTCGTTGCCAACGGCGGCATGAAGCGGGCGCAGGCGGCCTGCCAGAGCGGCGTTACCGGAAAGTGCTGTGCCCACCATTCTTGCCAGCGGCGCAGCGTACGCACTGGAACGGCCAGGGTCGCGCACACGCGCGCTGCCGTTTCTGTGGGGACCCGGAAACCGCGGGGCAAACAAACAAACACCACCCACAAAAA
>JANNCZ010000242.1:0-3127 GCA_031387185.1 Burkholderiales bacterium | reverse complement strand
TTGACCGGCTGCGAGACGATGCGGATGTCGCCGAGCTTGGGGTGATTCACCGTCGCTGCGGCACCGAGGTGTTTGACCTGTTCATCCTCGAACACCTCTTTCATGTTGTAGATCGGTCCGCACGGCACACCGGCGTCGTTGAGTTTGTCGACCCAATACTGCGTGGAGTTTTTGCCGAATTCCTTGTTCAGTTCGGCGTTGATG
This sequence comes from Burkholderiales bacterium, assembly GCA_031387185.1. Taxonomy (GTDB): domain Bacteria; phylum Pseudomonadota; class Gammaproteobacteria; order Burkholderiales; family JAEUOS01; genus CANJDH01. The sequence continues at coordinate 2,923 of JANNCZ010000242.1, read as the reverse complement.
CGCGGGCGGTCTTTGTAGCGGCCATCATTCTTCACATAACGCGGATCGTCGCGCAGATCGGGGCGCCCAATCGCATCACACAGCGCACGGTATTGCGCGGTGCCGGATGCGCCGATGTTGAAGTAACCGTCATTCGATTTGAACGCGCCCATCGGCGTGCTGGTCGGGTGATCGTTGCCGGCCTGCGGCGGAATTTCGCCCGTCATCAGATAACGCGCCGCCTGGAAATCTTCCATCGCGATCATCGCGTGCAGCAATGATGATTGCACCCACTGGCCCTCGCCCGAGGTCTCGCGCTCGAGCAGCGCCGTCATGATGCCGAGCGCCGCATACAAACCTGCCGACGAATCGGCCACGGCAATACCCGCGCGCATCGGCCCGGCACCCGGTTCGCCGGTGATCGACATCATGCCGCCCATGCCTTGCGCAATCTGGTCGAAACCAGGACGTTTGACGTAAGGGCCATCCTGGCCGAAGCCCGAGATGCTGCCGAGGATAATGCGCGGATTGACCGCGCGCAGCTTGTCGTAGTCGACGCCGAGACGGTATTTCACGTCGGGCCGGTAGTTCTCCACCACGACATCGGCGGTCTTGGCCAGACGCATGAAAATGGCGCGCCCTTCTTCAGTCTTGAGGTTGAGCGTGATCGAGCGCTTGTTGCGATGCAGGTTCTGCATGTCGTAGCCATCGCGGTTACCCGAGAGGCCGTCGTTTGGGTCGACGCCGGGGGGTGATTCAACCTTGATGACATCAGCGCCGAAGTCGGCGAGCATGCGCACGCAGGTGGGACCGGCGCGCACGCGCGAGAGGTCGAGGACGCGGAAGCGCTTGAGCGCGGTGGATTGGACGGTATGGGGCATGGGGTGGCTTGCGTGCGAAAAGGGAACGGGTTTGGAAGTGGGGATTGAATGGGGGATTGAATGCCTGCCACCCAATTATCGTGAGGCTTCGCGGTTTTAGCAATGCGCTGTCACAAGGCCGGCAAAGTGCGGCTCCGGTTATGCTGCGGACTAGCACACACTAGGACAATCTCAGGGGAATGGCATGAAATCATGGATGATCGACGGCGGCTCAGGTGAACTGGCCCTCAAAGACGTGGCCTCACCGGTGCCGGGCGCAGATGAGTTGCTGGTGCAGATGCGCGCAGCGGGTTTGAATCGCGGTGAATTCATTCGCGGCCACGGCCTGCACCCGCCCGGCGTGATGAAGCCGGCCGGTATGGAAGGCGCGGGCGAGGTGATCGCTGTCGGGAGCGCGGTGCGCGGCTTCAAAGAGGGCGACGCGGTGATGGGCCGTCCGATGGGTGGCTTCTCTGAACTGGCGCTGTGGAAATCAGGCGAGACCATCCGCAAGCCGGCCGACTTGACCTGGGAAGAAGCGGCCGGCGCCTCGCTCGCCTACTGGGTCGCCTACGACATGGTGGTGCGCTCGGCCACCGATGCCGCCAACGATGACGCGGGCATGATCGGTGCGGGCGACTGGGTGCTCATCACCGGCGTATCGTCGGGCGTTGGCGTGGCCAGCATGCAGATCGCCAAGTCGCGTGGCGCGAAGGTGATCGGCACCTCAGGCTCGCAAGCCAAGCTCGACCGTCTGGCCAAACTCGGCCTTGACGTGGGCGTGTGCGTGCGTGGCGCGGGCTTTGTCGATGCGGTGATGAAGGCAACGGGCGGCAAGGGAGTCACCTTGCTGGTCAACAACGTCGGCGGCGGCATATTTGAAGACGGCATGAAGGCGCTCGCCTACAAGGGGCGGCTCGCCACGGTGGGCTATGTCGATGCCGTGCTGTCGGCGAAGATCGACCTCGAATTGCTGCACGCCAAACGCCTGCGCGTATTCGGCGTCTCCAACAAACTGCGTCCGCTCGACGAGCGTGCCCAGACCGTCACTGATTTCGCCAAGGACATCGTACCGCTGATGGCCAAACGCACGCTGGTGCCGCTGATTGACCGCACGTTCGCGTTCAACGAATTGCCGCAGGCGCGCGATTATATGGAGAGCAATGCGCAGGTCGGGAAGATCGTGGTCAAGATCGCGTAGTTTCACGCCGCTGCAAACCAGGCGCCACTGTTGTCGATGCCAGGAGAATGGCTCCAGAAGCTGAACTTCGAAGCCAATACCTTAAGAATGGCTCCTGGAGCCGTTCTTAAGGCAATCGGCATCCTGAATGCTGCGCCGCACTCAATGCGAGGGCCGCGGCATCTGCGCCTCGCCATACACCAACGAAAACTGCGCATCGGGCGCAATGCCCGGCATGGTGGCGGCCCAGGCTTCCCACTCGGCGCGCATCGCCTCCAGGCGTGAGGGGTCGCGCCTGGCCTGATTGGCGCGTTCGCGTGCGTCGGTGGAAAGGTCGAACAGATAGTCGTTCTCTTCAATCCGCAAATATTTCCAGCGGCCCGAGCCTGACAGCAGCGCGCGTTGCTTGCGATAGAGCATGCGCCAGTAAAGATTGCGCGCGGGACGCCACAGCGGGTCGTCGAGCAGCGGCAACAGACTCACGCCGTCGAGCGGGTAGTCCGCGTGCGGTGTGACGTCCGCTGCGTCGAGCATGGTGGCGCTCCAGTCCATTGTGATGGCCGGTGTTGCTGTACGGCCACCGGCCTTGATGCGCCTGGGCCAGCGGGCCAGCAGCGGCACGCGGATGCCGCCTTCGAGCAAGTCCATCTTCTGTCCGATGAAGGGCCAATTGTCGGAGAAACGCTCGCCGCCGTTGTCGCTGGTGAAGACGATCAGGGTGTTGTCATCGGCGCCGGTTTCTTTCAGCGCCGCCAGCAACTGGCCGATGCCTTCGTCCATGTGATGGATCATGCGCTGGTAGGTGGCGATGTTGCCGCCGTCCAGATGTGCGATGGAGCCGTTGATGCGCTTGGATTCGTCTTCATCCTCGCGCGTGAGCCAGGGCCAGTGTGGCGCGGTGTAG
>JANNCZ010000219.1:0-2266 GCA_031387185.1 Burkholderiales bacterium | reverse complement strand
AATGATTCACCCTCCGCGCTGGCCGCCATCTCGCGCTTTATCTCGTCCACGCCGCGCGGCACGCAGCTGCAAGTGCACGTTGCCCACGTGGTGCCGGGCATGCACCGCCACATCACGCGTCACTTGCCCACTGGATCGGTCGCGCGCTTTGGTGCGGCACGTGCAGCGGCTCTCGCGCCGGCCATGCGCATGCTGGAGGTTGCCGGGTTTCAGGCACAGGTGCACGTCATTAATGGCCGCGATACCGTCAAGGCGCTGCTTGGATTGGCGCAGCAGCTTGGCGTGCATCGCATCGTGGTCGGTACGACAGCCAAAAGTGGCCTGGTGCGCGCGCTGACCAACTCGGTGACGGCACGCCTGCTCGAACGGGCACCGGTCCCGGTCGAGGTCGTGGTCTCCGGCAGCAGCCCCTGGTACGTACGCTTCGGTGTGCCGGCCGGTTTTGGCGCGCTGATCGCTGCGCTCGCCATCGACTGATGCTCTTCGGATTCAGATCTTCGTAGCTTGCGGCGAAGTGTTTTTGAATTTGAAGGTTCGATACCCTGCGGCTTGCCGCAGGGTTTTTCATTTGCTGTTTGACTTGCGTCCTTGTTCTCGCTCTGCTCTTGGGGGCGCGCATGATTTTTCGATAGCACAGATCTGTTTGTTCTCATGACACTCGATCCGGTCATCCTGTTCTTCCTGCTCGGTCTGGCGGCGCGTCTGCTCAAGTCGGATTTGCGCCTGCCCGAACCGATTTACGAAGCGTTGTCGGTGTATCTGTTGCTTGCGCTCGGCCTCAAAGGCGGCATCGAACTGGCGCGCTACCCATTGAGTCAACTCGGCCCGCAGATCGCAGCAGTGATTGCACTCGGTTGCGTGCTGCCGTTGCTGGCCTTTCTCGCGCTGCGCGCACTGGGTCGGCTGCCGCGCGCGGATGCGGCATCGATTGCGGCGCACTATGGCTCGGTCAGCGTGGTGACCTTTGCGGCAGCGATGACCTGGATCGAAGTGCGGGGCATTCCCGCTGAAGCCTATCTGCCCCTGTTTGTGGCCTTGCTCGAAGCGCCTGGCATCATCGTGGGCGTGTTGCTCGCGCGCGGGATGTCGGGGGGGGCTGCGCAGTGGGGCGGTGTGCTGCGCGAAGTGATGACGGGCAAGAGCGTCATCCTGTTGCTGGGCGGGCTGGCGATTGGCGCCGTGCTCGGGCCTGCCGGGGTGAAGCCGGTGGCGCCATGGTTCTTTGATTTGTTTAAAGGTGCGTTGACCTTGTTCATGCTCGAACTCGGTCTGGTGACGGGCCGCCAGTTGGGGGCACTGCGCACCAGCGGCGCATTTCTCGTGGTGTTTGGCATCGTCACGCCGCTGGTGTTCGGCTTGATCGGGGCGGTGCTCGGCGTGCTGCTCGGTTTGTCAGAAGGTGGCGCCACCGTGTTGGCCGTGCTGGCCGCGAGTGCTTCTTACATTGCTGCACCGGCTGCCATGCGTGTGGCGGTGCCGGAGGCCAACCCCGGCCTGTCATTGCCGGTGGTACTCGGTGTGACCTTCCCGTTTAATCTGTTGTTCGGATTTCCCGTGTATCACGCCTACGTGCAGTGGCTGTCACGCTGAGGAGAATGCAAATGGAATGGCATGGCCGCAAGTTGCTCACCGTGATTGCCGAAGCGGCGCTGGAGCGCAAGCTGGTGGACGAAGCGCGGCGCTTGGGCATTGGCGGCTACACCATCACCGAAGTACGCGGCGGTGGCACCCACGGCGTGCGCGCCGGTGAGTGGGAAGGCGAGCGCTCGATCGAATTCAAGGTGCTGTGTGAAGAAACGGTTGCACAGCGCCTCGCAGCGAGCATCATGGAGACCTATTCGCAACACTACGCCATGGTGCTTTACACCAGCGATGTGGGGGTGTTGCGCGGTGAGAAATTTACCTGACGCCGGGCGCGGCGTCTGCGGCGCAGGGGGGGCGCAATCATCGAGCCGCCCTGAACCTGGCGCAAGATCGACCGGCAACCGTTGGTACACAAGGGTTCCGGCGATAACACCGCCAGAGACGTTGATGGGAGCGCTTCTCCGCTCGATATGATTTTTCAGCCGGACGCTGGCGCGTGCTGTACCCGTGCCGCCGGCAACACCGCCGTGAAGCGGCTGCCTTTGCCGATGCTGCTTTCAATTTCCAACCGGCCACCGTGGCGCGCGAGGATGTGCTTGACGATGGCGAGGCCAAGACCGGTGCCGCCGGTTTCGCGCGAGCGCGATTTGTCAACTCGATAAAAACGTTCGGTCAGGCGCGG
>JANNCZ010000158.1:0-18808 GCA_031387185.1 Burkholderiales bacterium | reverse complement strand
GTTGAACAGGTAGCGCGTGTTGTAGGTGCCGTGTGAATAAAACTCCCAGCCGCGCTCGGCGCAGGCCTTGATGATCTCGGGATGGTGCTCGCACATGGCGACGTTGAGCGACACACTGCCGCGCACGCCACAGCGATCCATCGCCTCCATCATGCGTTGAAAGCCGGCGCGGTTGCCGTAGTCGCGATACGAGTAGTTCAGCACGTCAGGCGCGGGCCGCGCCCATGCGCCGCGTGAGGGATTTTTCGGCGGGTCGAGTTCGTAGAACTCGATGTTGGGTGCCACCCAGAAGGCCACGCGCGCGCCGTTGGGCCAGGTGATTTTTGGGCGGCTACCGTCGTTGGGCAGGTAGTCGTAGAGATTGGGGTCGCGTGCCATTCAATTTTCCTTTTCCAAGCCCCGCGCTTTCAAATTAGGCCGGCGAGGGCGGGAGCAAATTTCACGAACAAGCCGTTTTAGGCCATCACCAGCAGCGCGACTGACCTTGCCCCTGTTGTCCGCACTCCATAGGCGGCCCATTGTGCGGACTTTCGGTGTTGCTGCTGGGCCGCGATCCAGCGTTGCTCGAACGTCATGGGGCTGACGTATCCCGGCGTCCGTACCGGCACCCCCAAGTATCTTGGCTGTCACCCCTGCTATCTGCCCACCCTTGACCAGCCGCACTGCCTCCAGCTTGAATTCCAGCGTGTGCTTGCCTCTTGCTTGCCCGTCTTTTCTTTGACCCATTTCACATTCTCCAGTTGCCAAATTTAACCATCAGCTATGGAGTGCTTCTTTCGCGGGCAAAATCACAGCCCTACTGCTGCGGCTCAAACTCGCGCAAATGCCGCGTGACCGACAGCCACGCGCCAAGCCAGCCGAGCGCAGCCGCGAACGCAAGGATGGTGGCGAGATCATCCGCGCTCAACATGCCAAGGCGAAACTCGGAGGCATAGGTGCGCGCAAGGTCTGCGACGCCTGCGTTCATCACGGTGATCGCGCCCCACACCATGAGGGCGGCTGACGCGCCACCCAGCAGCCCGAGCAGCGTGCCGTAGTAGTAGAACGGGCGGCGGATGGTGCCGTCGGTGGCGCCGAGCAATTTGGCCACTTCAATCTCGTCGCGCTGCGTGAGGATTTGCAGGCGGATGGTGTTGAAGGTGACTGCGAGCAGTGCGACCGAGAGCATGGCGGCGAGCACCAGCACCGAGATCTGGCCCACCTTCAATGCCGCGGCGACGCGCCGCACCCAGGCCGAGTCCACCTGCACGTGTTCGACCTTGGGCCAGACTTTGGCTGCGGCGGCGAGGCGTTCGAGCGCGTCGGCATCGTTTTGTTTCAGACGCACGATGAAGGCATCGGGCAGCGGGTTTTGATTGAGCGCGGTGAGCACGTCACCCAAGGCGGGTGCTGCCTTGAGTTCGGCGAAGGCGGCCTCGCGCGATTTGAAGGTGACGTTGCCAACGAGCGATTCATTCTTCAGGCGCTTTTCAATGTCGTTCACGTCCTCTTTTTTGGCATCGAGGGACAGAAAGATGGACAGTTCGGGGTCTGACGACACGCCGCGCACAGCACCTTGCAGATTGACCAGCAGCGTGTAGGCACCAGCCGGCAGCGCAAGCGCAACGCCGATCACCAGCACGTTGAGCAGGCTGGTGAATGGCGTGCGTGCGAGCTTGGCCAGCGTCGCTGCGAAGGCCATGCCGTGCAGGCGCAGCCAGGCCATCATGATGGCCTGGCGCCGGCGGCGCGTAGAGGCGTGGCCGGAAGCGCGGACGCTGCCTCAATCGGGGCGCACGGCGGGGCGTCAGATGCGCCGCCCTCAGGCGATTCACCTTCGAGCAAACCTTCACCTTCGAGCAATCCATCAACTTCGAGCAACCCATTGGCCAGACGCAAGGATCTGGTTTTGGCTTTTGCAGCAGCACGCGAGATCACCCGTTCATCGTGCGTCGCGATCATTACGGTGACCCCAACGCGGTTGAAATCGACAAACAGATCAACGATCTCGCCCGCGTACTGCGCGTCGAGATTGGCGGTCGGCTCGTCCGCAATCAGGATCGATGGGCGGTTGACGATGGCGCGTGCGATCGCGAGGCGCTGCTGTTCGCCGCCGGAGAGCGCGATCGGGTTCGACTTCTCGCGCGCGAGCAGCCCGACCTTGTCGAGCGCGGCGCGCGCGCGTTTGGCTCCTTCTTTCGGATGCACGCCGGTCACGTTGAGCGGCAACATGACGTTGTCAAACACGCTGCGGTCATAGAGCAGCTTTTGATCCTGAAAAATCTGGCCGATGTTGCGGCGTAAAAAGGGAATGGCGCGCGCTGCCATCGCCGAGACGTTCTGGCCATTGACCACGACGCTGCCCGAGTTGACGCGCTCGATCACCGGGATCAGTTTGAGCAGGGTGCTCTTGCCAGCACCGGAGTGCCCGGTGACGAACAGCAACTCCGCATCCGCCACCGTGAACGACACGCCCTTGAGTGCGGCATAGCCGCCGGGGTAGCGCTTGTGAACGGCGGAGAATTCGATCATGCGTTCACTGGCTCACTGACACCGCAACTCAATCGAGGCCGAGCATGGCGTTGGCATACTCGCGCGCGTTGAACGGGCGCAAGTCATCAATCGCCTCACCCACACCGATGAAGTAGACCGGCTTGGGCCGCGCCCGCGCAATCGCGCACACCACGCCGCCCTTGGCGGTGCCGTCGAGTTTGGTGACGATGAGGCCGGTGAGGCCGAGCGCGTCGTCGAAGGCTTTGACCTGCGTGACGGCGTTTTGCCCGGTGTTGGCGTCGAGCACCAGCAGCACTTCGTGCGGCGCGGTCGAGTCGGCCTTGGCGATGACGCGCTTGACCTTCTTGATCTCGTCCATCAAATTGAGTTGCGTCGGCAGGCGGCCGGCGGTGTCGGCGATGATGATGTCGATACCGCGCGCCTTGGCGGCCTGCACCGCGTCGAAGATCACGGCGGCCGCGTCGCCACTTTCTTGCGCGATGACCGCCACGTTATTGCGCTCGCCCCAGGTCATCAATTGCTCGCGCGCGGCGGCGCGAAAAGTGTCACCCGCAGCGAGCAGCACGCTCTTGCCCTGCGACTGAAAATACTTGGCGAGCTTGCCGATGGACGTGGTTTTGCCGGCGCCATTGACGCCGCTGATCATCACCACCAAGGGCTTGGCGCGATTGAGGTCGAGCGGTTTTTCCAGCGGTCGCAGCAGATCGGCCACCACTTCGGCGAGCGCGCGTTTGAGCACATCGCCGCCGGTGATTTTCTCAACGCGTGCGCGCTCCCATAAACGCTCGATCAGCAGTTGCGCCGCATCGACACCGCAGTCGGCGGCGATGAGCGCCATCTCCAGATCACCGAACAGCGCATCGTCCACCTTGACGCCGGTGAACAGACTGTTGAGGCCAGCGCGCGTCTTCGCGAGACCAGCCTTGAGGCGCGCGGCCCATGAGGTTGCCGCAGGTGGAGCGGCTGGCAGAACAGCGGGCGGCATCGCCGAAACCGTTGGTGCGGGCGGCTCTTGGGCGGGTTTCGATTTAAAAAGAGAAAGCATGGAACTTGCTGGCACATCCGCTTACTAAGCCGCATTCAAAGTGAACGCGTAGAATCTGCGCATTCTAACAAGAGCACTCTCATGAAACTGTTTTCTCTGCTTGTCACGCTGGCCGCCGTTATTGCTGGTTTGCCCGCCGCGCCTGCGGCATCGGCACAGCCGGTTGCGAGCCAGTCGTCCGCCGCACGCGAAACCACGCTGCCCAATGGCCTCAAGGTCATTGTCAAGGAAGACCGGCGTGCACCGACGATTGCCCACATGGTCTGGTACCGCGCCGGCAGCATGGACGAATTCAACGGCACCACCGGTGTCGCCCATGTACTCGAACACATGATGTTCAAGGGCACCACGACATTGAAGGTGGGCGAGTTTTCCAAACGCGTGGCCGCCGCGGGAGGCCGCGAAAACGCGTTTACGGCTAAGGACTACACCGCCTATTTTCAGCAGGTGCACAAGTCCAAACTCGAACTGGTGATGAAGCTCGAAGCTGACCGCATGGCCAATTTGCGCCTGACCGACGCCGAGTTCGCCAAGGAGATCAAGGTCATCATGGAAGAGCGGCGCCTGCGCACCGACGACCAGCCGCGCGCGCTGGTCTACGAAAACCTGCTCGCCACCGCGTTCAAGGCGCACCCGTATCACATCCCCACGGTCGGTTGGATGCGTGATCTCGAAACCATGAAAGGCCAGGACGCGCGCGACTGGTACACACGCTGGTACGCGCCCAACAATGCCACGCTGATCGTCGCCGGCGATGTGAGGTTTGATGAGGTGGTCAAGCTCGCGCAGAAATACTATGGCCCGCACAAGGCGAAGAAATTGCCCGAGCGCAAGGCACAGGACGAGCCTGAGCAGTTGGGCATGCGCCGCGTCATCGTCAAAGCACCTGCTGAATTGCCCTACGTGTTGCTGGCATTTCGCACACCGCGCGTGATGGATGTGGACAAGGATGTCGAACCTTTTGCGCTCGAAGTGCTGGCCGGAGTGCTCGATGGCCACGATGGCGCACGCCTGACCACCAACTTGATCCGCGGCACGCGCATCGCTGTCGAGACCGGTGCCGGCTACGAGTCGACCCAGCGCGGCCCGGCCTTGTTCACGCTCGAGGGCACGCCGGCCGAAGGCAAGAGTGCCGCCGATGTTGAGGCGGCATTGCGTGCCGAGGTGAAGAAAATCGCTGATGACGGCATCAGCGAGGCTGAGCTCAAGCGCGTCAAAGCGCAGGTGGTGGCGCAGCAGGTCTACAAGCGCGATTCGATTTTTGGCCAGGCGATGGAGATCGCCACAATCGAGATGTCGGGTTTCTCGCACAAACAAATTGACCGTATGCTCGATAAGGTGCGTGCGGTCACGGCGGCCGATGTGCAGGCGGTGGCAAAAAGATATTTCGGCGACGATCAGTTGACGGTGGCGACACTCGCGCCCTTGCCTTTGAGTGACAAGAAGCCGGCCGTTGCACCGGCCGGGGCGAGGCATTGATGATGAAAAAGGTGTTGACGGCTGGCGCCCGCATCCGCGCGGTGTCGAGACTGCTCTGTGCCTTCATTGGCGCGATCGCGTTCAGCGCCGCGCAGGCTGCGCTGCCGGTGCAATCGTGGACTGCAAAGACCGGCACCAAAGTGCTGTTCGTCGAGGCGCGCAGCATTCCGATGATCGACCTGCGCGTGGATTTTGATGCGGGCTCACGCTACGATCCACCCGCCAAAGCCGGGCTTGCCGCGATGACGCAGGGCTTGCTCGCGCTCGGTGCGACCGTGCAAAACGAGGTGCTCACCGAGCAGCAAATCGCCGACCGCCTCGCTGATGCAGGCGCACAACGCAGCAGCAGTGCGGACGTTGACCGTGCCGGCGTATCACTGCGTACCTTGTCCTCGCGCACCGAGCGTGAGGCGGCATTGACCACACTTGCCGGCATTCTCGCAGCGCCTGCTCTGGCCGAGGAGGTGTTGGTGCGGGAAAAGGCGCGGCGCATCGCGGCGATCAAGGAAGAAGACACCAAGCCCGAAGTCATTGCCGACCGCGCCTTTGACCGCGCGCTGTATCTGTCCAATGGTGCCGAGCACCCTTATGGCCGCAACCAGACGGCAGCGAGCATCGACGCCATCACGCGCGCCGACGTGCAGGCGTTTTACGCAGCCAACTACGGCGCGCGGCGCGCGGTGATGGCGATCATCGGTGACCTGTCGCGTGCCGAAGCGGAAGAGATTGCAGAGCGCCTCACGGCCAATCTGCCTGCTGGCAGTGCCGCGCCGTCTGTGCCACCGGTGCCGCCGCAAAAGGCGAGCGAGTTGCGCATTCCCCATCCGGCGACGCAAAGCCACATTCTGATCGGCAGCGCGGTGATGAAGCGTGGCGACCCGGACTACTTCGCGCTCACCGTGGGCAACTATATTCTCGGCGGTGGTGGTTTTGTTTCGCGCCTGATGGAGCAGGTGCGCGAGAAGCGCGGCCTCGCCTATAGCGTGTATAGCTACTTCACGCCGCTGATGCAGGAAGGGCCGTATCAAGCCGGCTTGCAGACCAAGAAAGAGCAGGCCAATGAAGCACTGGCACTGGTGCGCAAGATCATCGCCGAGTATGTGGCGAGCGGCCCCACCGCCAAAGAATTGCGCGCTGCCAAAGACAATCTGGCGGGTGGCTTTGCGCTGCGCATCGACAGCAACCGCAAGATTCTCGACAACCTGTCTGCCATCGGTTTCTACAACCTGCCGCTTGACTATCTTGATACCTGGAGCGCAAAGGTCGAGAGGGTGAGCGTTGAGGACATTCGCCGTGCGCTGAAAAAGCATCTCAAGCCGGAGCAGTTCTCCATCGTGATTGTTGGCGCGCCGGACCGGTGACGCACAAGCTGACGCGCACCGCGCAAGGTCAGGTACGGATTGCCGGCGGCGCGTGGCGTAGCCGCGTGCTGCGCTTTCCCGCCACGCAGGATTTGCGGCCCACCTCTGACCGGGTGCGCGAGACCCTGTTCAATTGGCTCGGGCAAGACCTCACCGGCAAGGTGTGCCTCGATCTCTTTGCCGGGTCAGGTGCACTCGGCTTTGAGGCACTGTCGCGCAATGCCAAGTCAGTGGTGATGGTTGAGCGCGACGCCAAGGTGCGTGCTGCGCTCGCCAGCAACGCCAGCCTGTTGCAGGCCGGTACGCGGCTTACGCTTGACAGAGGCGATGCGCTACAATTTTTGCGAAGCTTCAACACGCAACAGGAGCGGCGGTTCGACCTGATTTTTTGTGACCCGCCGTTTCGCGAAGAGTGGTTCGGCAAGCTCTGGGCGGCGTTGGACGCGGCACTGGTGGTGGACGGATTGCTGTACGCCGAAAGCGGATCGCCGCTGCAAGCCCCGGCAACGTGGCACGCAGTCAAGTCCGGCAAGGCCGGTCAGGTGTTTTATCAATTGCTGGCGCGCGCACCTGCCGTAACGGTGACGGCACCGGCACAATGAAAGCAGGCAATCATGGTCAGAGCGGTATACCCCGGCACGTTTGATCCTCTTACGCTGGGCCACGAGGATTTGTTCCGCCGTGCCTCGGGCCTGTATGAAGAAGTGGTGATCGCGATTGCCGACAGCCGCGCCAAGCGCCCGCTGTTTACGCTAGACGAGCGTCTCGCGATTGCGCGTGAAGCGCTTGCGCCGTACACGAATGTGAAAGTCGAAGCCTTTCGCGGACTGTTGATCGACTTCGTGCGCCACCACAATGCGCAGGTGATTTTGCGCGGGCTGCGTACCGTGTCTGATTTTGAGTATGAGTATCAACTGGCCGGCATGAACCGCAAAATGCTGCCCGATGTCGAGACCGTGTTCATGACGCCGTCAGAAAATTACCAATTCGTGTCGGCCACCCTGGTCCGCGAGATTGCATCGCTTGGCGGCAACGTCTCCGAGTTCGTGTCGCCTTCGGTCAAGCGTTGGCTCGATCAAAAGCTGGCGAAGACGCCGGCCCCGGCCGAATAGACCTGCTGCCGCGCACGCAAGGAGTGCCGCATGGCGCTAATGATTACCGACCGCTGCATCAACTGCGATGTGTGCGAGCCGGAATGCCCAAATGACGCGATTTCACTCGGCATTGAAATCTACCAAATCGACCCGGCCAAATGCACCGAGTGCGTCGGCCATTACGCCACGCCGCAATGCGTACAGGTGTGTCCGGTCGATTGCATTCCGCTCAATCCGGATGTGGCCGAGACGCGCGAACAACTACTGCAAAAATATCAGCGGCTGACCGGCTTGTCCGCCTGACGCAATTCAGGCCTAGAGCGACACGTCAAAGCCCGCGCCGGGACCCCCCAGATCCTGTGTCATGTCTTGCGCGAGCATGACTTCGAGTTCCTGGCGCAGGCTGTCGAGGTAGAGCACCTGGCGCATCATCGCGCGCTCGGCCTCACGCAATTCCGACACGCGCGATTCGAGCGTGTCGGTAGCGAGGTGGATGCGCTTGACCGAGTCGAGGCGCCGCCGCAGTTGCTGCTGACGCTCCTTGACCTGCCCCTCGAGCGGGCTCAGCACCGCCCTGATCCAACCCTCGGCGTCGCGATTGGCGATCTCGAACGCGGCCTGAATGCGTGCGGCAATCACCGAAAAAAACTGGCGCGTCAGCGTCTTCTCGTAACTGGTGATCAATGACAGCGCGCCGAAACGTTTTTTGAAACTCGCTTCAACGCGGTCCAGTTCCTTGAGATAGCGCAGCATCGAGTAGGGTGCAGGCGTGGCCATGCGCAAGCCGAACTCGGTGGAGAATTTCTTGTACATCGCCGTCATCATGGTGGCGATGTCGGCGACCACCGCGTCGGCGTTGCCGAGCAAGGTGCGGTTGTGCGCAAAGAAATTGCGCATGGCGTCGAGCACGCCGGTGGAAAATTTGGCGTTTTGCATCGCGTCGTGGGTCTTCTTCACTTCTTCGCGATAGGCGTCCATGCCGAGGTGCTTGAACAGCGCATTGGTCTGGTCGGCCATCACATTGCGTGTGGCGGAGAACTGCAACAAGCTCTTGTCGAATACCTGCTTCTCAGCCGATACGCGCGCCAGCATTTGCTGCATCACGGCTTCATTCTTGCCCGACAGGCCTTCAAGTTCGGCGAGTTGTTCCTTGACGCTGTTGGCGCGCGCGCCGCACAGCGATTGCGCCGAACGAATGACGTCGTTCATTTCGGCTGAGACAAATTCACGCACGATGTCCTGCTTGGCCGGGATGAGGTCAAGCGACAGCGCTTCTTCAAGCTGCAAGAGGCGGCTGCGCGCCAGGAGTTTGGCATCGCCCTGCACCTTGGCGACCAGACCTTTTTGTGCGGAGATCGGAAACACCTGGGTTGACGGCAGGCCGAGCGAGCGCGCCACGCCGGCCACCTGGCGGGCGATTTCACTGTCGATTTCTTTCTCGGTCTTGAGATCGTCCCACTGGCTGTCAATCTTGTTGAGCACCACGAGGCGCGCGCGTCCGCCGCCTTCACCCACGCCAATGTGGTCGCGCCAGATCTGGATATCCGACTTGGTCACGCCCGTGTCTGCGCCCAGCACAAACAGCACTGCGTGTGCATTCGGGATCATATTGAGCGTGAGTTCGGGCTCGGAGCCAATCGCGTTGAGACCCGGCGTGTCGAGAATCACCAGGCCCTGCGCCAGAAGCGGATGCGGAAAGTTGATCACCGCATGGCGCCAGGCAGGTATTTCGACATTGCCCTGCGCATCGATCCCGGCCTTGTGGTCGGGGTCGTTGGGGTCGAACAGGCCGTAGCCCTGCGCCACCGCCACCGGCACATGCTTGACTTCACTCACATGCTTGAAGGCTTCGAGCATCGCATCGCCCGAGCTGGTGTCGAGCGGATGGACCGTCCATTCATCGGGGTACAGTTTGAACTCGGCGATTCCCGCTGCGCTGGCGCGCGATTCGATCGGCAACAAGCGCAGGGCGGATAACTGACTCTCGTCGTACATCAATTCGGTCGGGCACATGGTGGTGCGACCGGCCGACGAAGGCAGGATGCGCCGGCCGTAATCGGCAAAGAAAATCGCGTTGATGAGTTCCGATTTGCCGCGCGAAAATTCTGCGACAAAGGCAATCGACAACTTGTCGTCTGTCAGGCGCTCGAGCACCCGCGACACGCGCACCGTACCCTGCGCGTCAGCGAGGTTATGGTCGGTGGCCCACTCGCGATAGCGCCCAATGGTCTGCCCGAGCGCAAAGCGCCACGAGCTGTACAACTGGAAACGCTCGACCAGGTTGATGCCGTTCATCGGGGTTGTGCAGTGAGGAGTTGCGCGGTGGCGGGCTGTGAATCAGCGCCATGCCAGCGTCATTATTGCATGGTCAAAAAGTAGGGTGCTATGTGCGTCAACGCCCGGCGCTTCGGCGTTTGGCGGATGCCCGCTGTGCGCTTGGACGGTTTGCCATCGCAGGCCCATCTCGCCAGAGCCGCATCACTGTATTATTTTTGGCAGCGCGCGCAATAAAACGTCGAACGTTGCCCTTGCCGCAATGCACGCACTGGCGCGGCACACACACGGCAGGGCTCGCCTTCGCGGCCATATACAAAATACTCCAGCTGAAAATAGCCTGGCGCGCCGTCGCTGCTGAAGTCGCGCAGGGTGCTGCCGCCCTTGTTGATGGCTTCGCCCAACACGGCGATGATTTCCTGCGCCAACTTGGCATAGCGCCGGCGGCTGATGCGTCCGGCGGCGGTGGCGGGATGAATGCGTGCGCGAAACAACGCTTCGGAAGCGTAGATGTTGCCGACACCGACCACCACGCCGCCCGCGAGCAGAAACGGTTTCACCCCCACACTGCGCCCGCGCGAGCCTTGATACAGGGTCTCGCCATCAAACTGGCCGTCGAGCGGC
Organism: Burkholderiales bacterium; assembly: GCA_031387185.1. Taxonomy (GTDB): domain Bacteria; phylum Pseudomonadota; class Gammaproteobacteria; order Burkholderiales; family JAEUOS01; genus CANJDH01. Next base: position 8,438 of record JANNCZ010000158.1, on the reverse strand, counting down.
TCAACCCCCAACCTGGCGAGTAGCGTATGCCCAAGCACCGGCCCGCGCGCCGCAGGATGCCACAACACCGCGCCGAAGCGGCGCGGGTCATGCAGGCGCAAGATGGTTTCCGCTGTGGCGAGATCGACGTGTTCATGCTTGCGCGGCGCTGTGCCTGGGGCAACAAAGCGCAGGCTGCCCGACATGCCCAAATGCACGATGAGCCAGCCTGCGGTGACTGGCGCAGAGGTGGCCGGTGCAGAGGTGACTGCCGCAGCGCTGGCTGATGTTGCGGTGGCCGGTGCAGTTTGGGCTGCCTGCGCGCATTCGATCAACAGATACTTGCCGCGCCGCGTAACGCGCACGACGATCAAGCCTTTGAGCGTGCGCTCCAGCCCCGCCGGCACCGGCCAGCGCAGGCCGCGGTTGCGCACCACGGCAGCGGTCAGGGTGTGGCCTTCGAGCCGCGGCGCAATGCCGCGCCGGGTGACTTCTACTTCGGGCAGTTCGGGCATAGTAGTATTGTGCTGTGGACGGCTGTTGCACTGTGGGCGCGTGACTATACAGCGCAAGCCAGTGTGCAAGCGGCTGTCCAATGCTCGCGCAAGCTGTTCTGTGCCGAACGTTTCAGTGATGCTTGTCTTGGCGTCTGCTTCCGCCTCGCATCCACATTCCCGCCTTTGCCGTATTCCCTGTTGACTGTCTGGACTGATTGCCATGATGCCGCACCCGCTACCCCTGATTTGCACCCTGCTATGCGCCGCGCTCCTCGGCGCATGCGCCCAGACCACGCCGCGAACCAGTGTGCCGGCGGCGCCCAGCAGCAGCATCGCCGAAACGGACAACAACGAGGCCGAGGAGGCGCCAGGGCCCCCGAGCCGGCCGCGCCGCGGCGTGTTCCGCGAAGCCGATGGCACGACCCGTCAGGCACCGCTGCCGCAGGTTGATCTCACACCGTCGATGCTCTACGAATTGATTGCCGCCGAAATCGCCGGGCAACGCGGCGCAGGTGCGGTGTCGCTGGCCAAATATCTTGAATTGGCCCGCCGCACGCGCGATCCGCGCCTCGCGCAGCGTGCTGCCGAGATCGCCTTTTTCGAGCGCAACAACGCGCGCGCCCTCGAAGCGGCCGAGCTTTGGTACGAAATCGACCCGGCCAGCCTCGACGCCAGCCAAACCCTGAGCGGTTTGTTGATCAACGCGGACCGCGCCAGCGAAGCCATTCCGCATCTGGAGCGCCTGCTGGGTGCAGAGTCCACCAATATATCCGAGGGCTTTTTGCAACTCAACCGCCTGCTAGCACGCAATACTGACCGTAAAGCCACGCTTGCAATCGTGCAGCGCCTCGCGGCGAAACATCCGCAGATCGCCGAGTCACATGGCGCGGTTGCGCAGGCAGCGTCGAACGCGGGAGAAGATGAACTGGCGATCAAGTCGGCACGTGCTGCCCTGGCACTGAAACCGAATTGGGAATTTCCCGCGCTGCTCGCGGCACAGCATCTGGGCAAGCGCTCTGCTGCAGAGGCATCGAGTGAGTTGGCGGCGTTTGTGCGACGCAATCCCGCTGCCACCGAAGCGCGCATTGCGCTGGCGCGCTCGCTGATTGCGGAAAAGAAATACACCGAGGCGTTGGTCGAATTCAAACGCGTCGAAGCCGCTGCGCCCAACAACCCTGACGTACTCTACGCGCTCGGTCTGCTCGCGCTCGACTCCAAGGATTACCCAGCGGCCGAAACCTACCTCAAGAAGACACTCACGCTGGAACCGCGTGACCGCAATCTGGTGCTGCTCTATCTCGCGCAGGTCAGCGAAGAGCAAAAGCGCTATCCGGCAGCGCGCGAGTGGCTCGGTCAAGTCGCGCGTGGCGATCACTACTTCACCGCGCAAAGCCGCATCGCACAAGCCTTTGCGCGCGAGGGCAAGGTTGAAGAAGCGCGCACCTATTTGCAGGCGGTGGTCACGGTCAACAATCAGCAGCGCGTGCAAATGGTGCTGGCTGAAGCGCAATTGCTGCGTGACGCCAACCGCCACAAGGATGCGTTTGACGTGCTCGAAACATCGCTCGAAAAGCTGCCCAATCATCCTGACCTGCTCTATGAGTCGGCGATGACGGCGGAAAAACTCGAGCGCAATGATCTGCTCGAATCCAAGCTCAAGAAAGTGATTCAGATCAAACCTGACTATGCGCATGCCTACAACGCGCTCGGCTATTCGCTGGCAGACCGCAACGAGCGTCTGACCGAGGCGCGTGATTTGATCGAGAAAGCACTCAAGATTGCGCCCGACGACGCCTTCATCATCGACAGCATGGGTTGGGTGATGTACCGGCTGGGCGATTTGCCGCGCGCTTACGAGTTGCTCAAAAAGGCGCACGACGCGCGGCCCGATGCCGAGATCGCCGCCCACCTCGGTGAAGTATTGTGGGCGATGAACCGGCGCGCCGAGGCCGAGCGCGTCTGGCGCGAAGCCACCGCACGCGCACCCGACAACGAGACCCTCAAGTCGACGATCAAGCGCTTCAAGCCTTGACGCAGCGGGTGATGCACGCACGGCGCTGCGCACACGTGCTGCGGCGCGGGGTGCTGGCGTGCGGCAGCGCGCTGCTCGCGTGCGGAAGTGCGCTGCTCGCGTGCGGAAGTGCGCTGCTGCTGGCGGGCTGCGTAATGGCCCCGCTCAGTACGCCGTCAGGTGCGCCATCCGGGACGGCGGGCGCTGCTGGTGTGGCGGGCGCAGCGAGTGCGCTCACCGGCGGTTTCACCCTCGAAGGGCGCATCTCGGTCAACTACGGCACGCAAAATGTGTCGGGCAAGGTGCAGTGGATGCACGACGCGGCGCGTGACGACATTGCGCTTGCTTCGCCGCTGGGCACCCAGGTCGCGCGCCTGGTGCGTGACGCCACCGGCGTCGCGCTGACCGACAGCGAGCAGGCCACGCATCGCGCGCGCGATGCCGAAACGCTGACGCAACAACGTCTCGGCTGGCGCTTGCCGCTGACCGGTCTTGCCGACTGGGTACGTGGGCGCACGCATGGCAGCGCGCCTGATGAATTGCGCCGCGACGAGCGTGGACGCATCGCGTTTCTCGCCGAAGAGGGCTGGGGTATTGACTATACGTATCCAGACGATTCCAGCGGGAACGGCAGCGGCGCAGCGGCGGTCCTGCCGCGCCGTCTGTTCCTGCGCTATGTGCGTGCCGCCGAGCCGCTCGAGATACGCTTAGTGATCGATCAATGGGGGATGCCGTGACGGGTCGTGCCGTGAGCCGGCTTGCAGCATGACGTCCGTACGCACGAACGTGTTCTGGCTGCTGCTGCCGTTTGCCATCGGCTACGGCGTTTCGTACTTTTTTCGCAACGTCAACGCGGTGGCCGGCCCAGTGCTGGCCGCCGAATTTGCGCTTGGCCCCGGCGGCCTGGGGTTCCTTACCAGCGCCTACTTTCTGGCGTTTTCTGCCGCGCAAATTCCGCTTGGTGTGGCGCTGGATCGTTTCGGCCCGGCCCGCGTCAACACCTTCATGCTGCTCACCTCGGCCAGCGGTGCGGTGGTGTTTGGTCTGGCGCAAAACGCCACCATGCTTGGTGTGGGCCGCGCGCTGATCGGCCTCGGTGCCGGGGCTGCGCTGATGTCCACCATGTCTGCCGTGCATCTGTGGGTGGCCCCGCAGCGGCGCGACACTACGATTGGCCTGGTGATGGTGATTGGCGGTGTCGGCGCGCTGGTGGCGAGCACGCCGGCGCAACTCTTGATCGATGCGTTCGGCTGGCGCAATGTGTTTTTCGTGCTGGCCACGCTCGCAGCCTGCGCAGCGGTGGCGGTCTGGGCGACGCGCGGTGCGGTGCAGCCCGCCGCGCAAGGCCAGTCAATGGCGCAGCTTTGGAGCGGGGTCGCGACAATTTTTCGCACCCGCTATTTCTGGAGCGTGGGTCTGGCCTGCATGCTTATCCTCGGCACCATGCTGGCGTTTCAGAGTTTGTGGGCGGCGACCTGGATGCGTGACGTGGCGGGCATGCGCGACCGCATCGCCATCGGCAATGTGTTGGTCGCTTTCAATATCGGCATGACGATGGGTTTTCTGCTTGGGGGCGTGCTGGGCGACTGGCTGGAGCGGCGCGGCATCGCGCCCGAACACACGCTCGCGGTCTATTGCGGGATTGCGCTGCTCGCGCAAAGCTGGCTGATGCTGGCTCCCACCACACTGCCGCATCTGGCCTGGGGCCTGTATTCCTTCGGTGCCAACTCACTGGTGCTGACCTTCAGCACCATGGCGCGCCAGTTCGCACCGGCGCTCACCGGGCGCGTCAACACCAGCCTCAACCTGCTCGGTTTCGGCAGTGCCTTTGTGCTGCAATGGGGCATCGGCGCGGTGCTCAACCAGTGGCCGATTGACGAGGGCCGTTATGCCGCAGCCGGTTATTACGCGGCCTGGTTGACGCTGTTGGCCGCGCAGGGCATTGCGGTGGCGTGGATGCTGGTGCAAATGCGCGGCGCGACAGCGCGGGTGCCGGAGGCGGCATGAGTGAAGCGGCGGGCAGCAGCGCAGAGGCCGCGAGCCGTCGTGATCGTGCGCAGCGCGAGGGCCGTGAGGAGCCGCGAGACCAGCCGGGCGCACCGCAGACTTTTTTTGCGCCCGCCAAGCTCAACCTTTTTTTGCATGTCACCGGGCGCCGGGCCGATGGCTATCACACGCTCGAAAGCCTGTTTCAGCTGATTGATTTTGGCGACACGCTGACGATCAGCGTGCGCGATGATGGGGTGATTCGCCGCACCACCTCGCTCGCCGGGGTGTCCGAAGAAAGTGACCTCGTCATTCGCGCCGCACGCCTGTTGCAACGGGCGGCGCAAGAGCCGGGCGCTGCCGCACAAGCCGCCAAGTGGGGCGCAGACATTGGCGTCACCAAGCGCATCCCAATTGGCGGCGGCATGGGCGGCGGCAGTTCGGACGCAGCCACCGTGCTGCTGGTGCTCAACCGTCTCTGGAAGCTCGATTTTCCGCGCGAGCGATTGATGGCGCTGGGATTGGCTCTGGGGGCGGATGTGCCGTTTTTTGTGTTCGGCCAAAATGCGTTTGCACGCGGGGTGGGCGAACAACTCGACGCCCTCGATCTGCCGCCAGACGCGCCACCGCTCTGGTTTGTGGTGCTGACACCACAGGTGGAAGTGCCGACCGCCGCCATATTTAGCGCGCCGGAATTGACCAGAAATGCCAAATCTGTCAAAATGGCGGACTTTGTTGCTGGCGGACAATTTTCGGTTCCGGAACCCCGGTTTCGCAACGATTTGCAGCCGGTGGCAGAAGCCAAGTTTTGGCAGATCGGGCAGGCATTGCAAGCCTTGCGCGCGGCCTGTGAGCGAGCTGCCGCAGCACCGGCAATCAGTGCGCGTATGACGGGTTCGGGCGCTTGCGTGTTTGCCGGGTTCGGGCAGGAGTTGGATGCGAGGGCGGTATTGGCGCATTGTCCCGCAGAGCTGAATGGGCGCGCAGTGCGCGCTCTGGCTGCGCACCCGTTGCGTGGATGGGCGGGCAGCGCGCCGGTGTAGTTCGGTAGCGGTGTGGTGCAGTAGTTCGCGGGATATTTGGTGTTCGTGCGAATCGTTCGCGCCGTACCGGCAAGAAGATTTTGCAGTACCGGATGGGGAGTCGCCAAGCTGGTTAAGGCACCGGATTTTGATTCCGGCATGCGAAGGTTCGAATCCTTCCTCCCCAGCCATCCGTTGTAGTGTAGTGGTAGTGGATTTCCCCCTTCCCTTTTTCGAGCGGGTTTGCCGTGGCCAACGCGAACTTGATGGTGTTTACCGGCAATGCCAACCCGCTGCTCGGCAAGGAAGTCGCGCGCCGTCTGAGTATTCCGGTCGGGCGCGCTGTGGTGGGCAAGTTTTCCGACGGCGAAGTCAACATCGAGTTGCTCGAGAACGTGCGCGGCAAGGACGTATTCATCCTGCAGTCCACCTCGATGCCGACCAATGACAATTTGATGGAAATTCTGGTGATGACCGACGCGCTCAAGCGCTCGTCGGCGGCGCGCATCACCGCAGCGATACCGTATTTCGGCTATGCCCGGCAGGACCGCCGCCCGCGCTCGGCGCGCGTCGCGATCTCGGCCAAGGTGGTGGCCAACATGCTCGAAGCGGCCGGCGTGGACCGTGTGTTGACAATGGACCTGCACGCCGACCAGATTCAGGGTTTTTTCGACGTGCCGGTCGACAATATTTACGCCGCGCCGATTTTGTTGTCGGACGTGTGGAAGCACAATTACGAAAATTTGGTGGTGGTGTCGCCCGACGTCGGCGGTGTGGTGCGTGCGCGTGCGCTGGCCAAGCGCCTCGAGAGCGACCTCGCCATCATCGACAAGCGCCGCCCTAAAGCGAACGTGTCCGAAGTAATGCACGTGATCGGCGAGATCGAAGGCCGCACCTGCGTCATCATGGACGACATGGTCGACACTGCCGGCACCCTGTGCAAGGCGGCCGAAGTGCTCAAGGAGCGCGGCGCCATCAAGGTAATGGCGTATTGCACGCACGCGGTGCTGTCGGGCAATGCGGTGCAAAAAATCAATGCCTCGGTGATTGACGAGTTGGTCGTCACCGACACAATTGCGCTGCGCGATGACGCGCGCGCCTGTACCAAAATTCGGCAGCTCTCGGTGGCCGAACTGCTGGCGGAAACCATCCGCCGCATCAATTCCGAGGATTCGGTAAGCAGCCTGTTTATCGAATAATTTGTTCAACGCCCCGCAAGGGGCAATCCCAAAGGCATCTGGTCGCGGATGCCTTGAACGTAGAAGCGCCGGCAATCATGCTGGCAGGGAAGCGCGGGAATTACCGGAGATTCACATGAAAATCGAAGTCGTAGCAAGTTCACGCAAAGCGCAAGGCACGGGTGCGAGCCGCCGTCTGCGCAATACCGGGTTCGTCCCCGGCATCGTTTATGGCGGCGACAAGCCCGCCGCGCAAATCGAGATCGAACACAATCCGCTGTTCCACGCGATGCGCAAGGAGGCGTTTCACGCGTCGATCCTCGACCTCAAACTCGACGGCGCACTGCAGCCAGTGCTGTTGCGTGACTACCAGATGCACGCGTTCAAGCAGCAGATCCAGCACATCGACTTTCAGCGCGTCGATGCCAACAAGCCGATCCACATGAAGGTGCCGCTGCACTTTGTCAACGCCGAGATTTCGCCCGCCTTCAAGCTCTCTGGCGCACTGATTTCGCACGTGATGAACGATGTGCAAATCGCCTGTCTGCCCAAAGACCTGCCCGAGTTCATCCTGGTGGATCTCAAAGACCTCTCCACCGGCCATTCGATCCACCTCAAGGATGTGACCCTGCCGGCCGGTGTGCGCGTGATCGTGCACGGCAACGACAATCCGGTGGTAGCCAACGCGGTGGTGCGCGGTGCCGAAGAAGAAGTGGTGGCCGACAATGCCCAGGTTGCCGCTGATGTGCCGGCCACGGCACAGAAAGCCCCTGACGCGGCTGCGGCCGGTAAGGATGGCAAGCCTGCTGCGGGCGGCAAGGACGCGAAAGCACCCGCCAAAACACCGGCCAAAGCCGCTGCACCTGCAAAGAAGAAATAGTCCCCACGCCGTTTCTGACGAAACGGCGGCGGACTATTTCGCCGCAATCATGCGGACATCTTCGATGCCGCCTATTTCGGTGGGGCCCCGGCGCGAGTTGGGGCCTTTTTCATTTTCACGGCATCATTTTCTTTATCTGCATTGGCGTTGAACCGGTTCGACCATCATGGCGATCAAACTCATTGTGGGGCTGGGCAACATCGGCGCCGAGCACGAAGCCGACCGGCACAACGCCGGCTTCTGGTTTGCCGACGCACTGGCACGTGAAGCGGGCGCAACGTTCAAGAACGAGCGTGGCTTTCATGGTGCTGTGGCCCGCTTGTCCCATGCGGCGGGCGGCGGGTATTTGCTCAAGCCATCGACCTACATGAACCGCTCGGGCCAGGCAGTGCTGGCGCTCGCCAACTTCTACAAAATACTGCCCGATGAAATCCTCGTCGCGCACGACGAAATGGATTTGCCGCCCGGCGGCATCAAGATGAAAAAAGGCGGCGGCCACGCCGGCCACAACGGCTTGAAAGACATTGGCGCACGCCTCTCCACCAATGACTTCTGGCGCTTGCGCATCGGCGTCGGCCACCCGCGCGAGTTGCAACTGGAGCAAGAGGTCATCGACTTCGTCCTGCATCGCCCGAGCCGCGAGCATCAGGCGCTGATTGACGAAGCGATGGCCAAGGCCGTGCCGCTGATGCCGCACGTGGTCGCGGGCGACATGGAAGTGGCGATGATGAAGCTGCATTCCAAGCCGCGCACTGAGTCGAAGCAGCGGCCCGGCGCCGCGCCAGAACCGTCGAAACCTGCCTGACCGCATGGTGAAGACCCTGCTGCGCGCCGGGGTGCGCCACGGTGCACCGATCAGCGGCGGCGCGCGCCAAAACGCCATGT
>JANNCZ010000112.1:0-3888 GCA_031387185.1 Burkholderiales bacterium | reverse complement strand
GATCAGGCTGCCACGCCATGGCGCAGTACGGCCCATTCCCAGATCATCGTCAGTGTTCTCATGCTAGGGGGTCAATCTTGTTGAAAATACCCCTCCAGGCACTCACGCGGATCGGGTCTTGCGCGCACGCCGGGTCTTTAGCAGATTGCGCACAACCTCTTCCTCGGGAATGTCGCTACCCGATTTTTCGAGAATCTTCAGGGCACGGCGCACATTCCCATTGCCGGAACGGGCGGCGAAAAACGCCGCCGCCGTGGCGCGGGCCGAGAGCTTTTCGGCCAGAGCGATGGTCAGATACTGATTCATGGCGACGTTGTCCGCCGCCGCCGCTTCCTTCAAGCCGGTGTACAGCGAGTCAGGCAGTCGCAGCGCAAAATTGTTGGTCCTCATGTTGACTCCTTCGAAAACGCTTTCCAGAAAACATCCGGTGGTGAAACCCGCAGGCCGAATGATTGCGCTGCGGGTTTGAAGTCACGTACATTCCAGGTGACCAGTTCGGTTGCCATGCCATTTACCGCTGCTTCGAGCACCATCTCGTCGGCGGGGTCGTGCAACTGTGGCCGCCAGAGAAAACTGAGGGCAATCGGCGTAGTTACCAGTGCCAAGCCATCAAGAAACGCGCGCACTTCCGCCAACGTCAATCCGGATGCGGCGCGCTGCTCGGTGCGTGACAACACCGCTTCATATTCCAGAAATAACGCTGGCGAAGCGCCAATGTCTATCTGCCCCCCGAAAATTGCCCGCACAATCCTGCGCGAGACGCCATTGCGTGAACGCAGGGCGGTGACAAACACATTGGTATCGACCACAATCATGCGATATTGTATGCAGTATCACACTTTGGAGTCAAGCGGCGGCAGGCGGTGTGGTGTCTTGCGGTGATGTATCCGGTAGAGCTGGTCCGGCCTGCCATCTGCTGGCACCCTGCTAATGCAGCGCGATGCTCTTGTGCTCCAGCCGTGACAGCAGCCGCACCAGCGGCCACAGCAACAGCAAATACATCAATGCCGCCAGCACCACCGGCGTGGCGTTGTAGGTGAGCGCCTGCGCCTGGCGCGCGTTGTTCAACAACTCCGGCAAGGCGACCACGCTCGCCAGCGAGGTCAGCTTGATCACTTCCAGCGTATTGCTGATGAGGTCGGGCAGTACGTTGCGCGTTGCCTGGGGAATCACCACCGACACCAGGGTCTGCCAGCGCGTCAGGCCGGTCGAGCGCGCGGCTTCCCACTGGCCGTGCGGAATGCTCTCGAAGCCGGCGCGGAAAATCTCGCCGTAGTAACTCGACGTGTTGAGAAAAAATCCCAGCGCCACCGCAGCGAATTTGGGCAGATCAATTTGCAGAAACGGGAAGCCGAAGTAAATGAAGATCAACAACACCAGCGGCGGGAAGGCGCGAAAAAAATCGACATAGACGATCAGCGCGCGGCGCAGCCAGGGCCGCTGCAGGCTGGAGAGCATGGCGATGCCCAAGCCGCCGGCCAGGCCAAGCGGAATCACCACCAGCGAGAGCACGATGGTCATGCCCAGTCCCTGCAACAGGAAGGGCCAGACCTTTTTCATGATCTCGATGTTGAAGAAAGTGTTGAGCAGGGTGTCCATGGTGATGGCGATGGCGATGGCGATGGCGGTGTGGGCGTGCGTTTGGCGTTGGCGCAGGTCTTAGCGCTTCCACGCAAAGCGGGTTTCGATCCAGCGGCCGAACCACACAAAGGGGATGAACAGGATCAGGTAAGCGCAGGCGCCCACCACCAGCGGCGTCGCGTTGCCCGACTCGCTCGACGCCGACGAGGAGACATTGAGTATCTCGTGCAGCGCCACCACCGAGCCTAACGCGGTGCCCTTGGTGATCGCCATCACGCGATTGGTGAGCGGCGGCACCGTCATGCGCACCGCTTGCGGCAACACCACGTACTGCAGCGCTTCAAGGCGGCTCATGCCGGTGGAGCGCGCGGCTTCCCATTGGCCTTTGGGCACCGCCAGAATGCCGGCCCAGAAAATCTCCTCGGCGAAGGCCGCCAGCACCAGCGAGAGCGCAAGCCAGGTCGCGGTAAAGGCGCTCATCGACATCTGGATATACGGAAACGCAAAAAACAGGATGATGATGATCACCAGTGGCGGCAGCGCGCGAAACGCGTCGGCAAACACAATGATGCAAAAGTTGAGCGGCTTGACATGCTGCGCGCGCGCCATCGCCAAGGTCAGCCCGACCACCAGCCCGGTGATGATCACCGTGATGCCCAGCCAGGTGGTGAGGAGCATGCCTTCGGCAATCGCCTTCCAGTAGCGGCCGGCAATCTCCGGGTTGAAAAAGCTGAAGAGAAAACGCTCCAGCGTGCTCATGGCGGGCGGAACGTTGACGACCGGGTTCATGCGGCGGGCGGGAGTGGACGGTGGAGCGGAGCAGGCCGCACGGGTGCTGTTACCGGTCGCCCAGTGAGGCGAGGAACTCGCGCAGGCGCGCATGCTTCGGGTTGCCGAATACCTCTTCGGGCGGCCCCTGTTCGACGATCTGCCCTTCGTCCATGAACACCACGCGGTCGGCGGCGGCACGCGCAAACGCCATTTCATGGCTTACCACCACCATCGTCATGCCCGACTCGCGCAATTCGCGCATTACCTTGAGCACGCCGCCAACCAGCTCCGGATCGAGCGCGCTGGTGGGCTCGTCAAACAGCACGATCAAGGGTTCAAGGGCGAGTGAACGGGCGATGCCGACGCGCTGCTGCTGGCCGCCGGAGAGCTGGTTGGGGTAGGCGTCGGCCTTGTCGGTCAGGCCCACGCGCGCCAGCGCAGCGCGGCCCTTGGCCTCCGCGGTGGCTTTGTCCATGCCTTGTACCTTGCGCAACGCCAGAGTCACATTGCCGAGCGCCGTCATGTGCGGATACAGGTTGAACGACTGGAACACCATGCCGATTTTCTGGCGCAGGCGGTTGATGTCGACGCCGGGTGCGGTGATGTTGATGCCATCGACGATGACACTGCCGCCATCCGGCTCTTCGAGGTGGTTGCAGCAGCGCAAGAGGGTGCTCTTGCCCGAGCCGGAGGGCCCGATGATGAAGGCCAGTTCACCGGGCTGTACCGAGAAATCGATGCCCTTCAATACCTGCAAGGCGCCAAACGATTTGGCCAAGCCCTTGAGTTCGAGAATGGCGGGGAGGTCTTGCTTCATGGCGTTGCCACTGACGGCTTTTCGAATCGACAAAGACAAAGCGCCGGCATCACCCGGCGCTTTGTCGGTATGGCTTCAGATCAGGAGCACTTGGGTGTCACCGGGGTGGCGTCGTATCCATCCATGCCCGGCACACCGTGGCCGGGTGCCAGTTTCACGGCAGTCGCGTCGGCAGCCGGCTTGGTGCCGAACCACTTTTCGTGCAGACGGGTGAAGGTGCCATCCATCTTCATGCACTTGACAACGTTGGAAACCTGGTCGCGGCCGGCCTTGTCGTCAATGCGAAAGGGAATGGCCCATACCAGGCCGGTCTTGATCGTGTAGGTGGTCTTGATCAGCGGGTTTTGCTTGGCGGCCCATTGCGCCACCGTGTTGCCGGCCAGGTTGGTGCTGGCGCGGCCCGAGAGCACGGCCTGCACTGCATCGGCATTGGTGTCGTAAATGTCGAACTTGAAGCCGTGCTTTTCTGCGTTGGCCTTGGCCCAGGAGTCATAGGCCGAGCCTTTGTTGACCGAGATGGTCTTGCCCTTGAGGTCGTCGAGGCCCTTGATCTCGGGGTCGGACTTCTTGACCAAAAACTGGAAGTCGGTGTCGAGATAGCCCTCGGTGAACAGCAGCGCCTTGGCGCGCTCCGGCGTCACCGTGGTGGGCGCAGCGATCCAGTCGTATTTTTTGGCGTTGAGGCCGGGGATCAAACCCGAAAATTGCGTGCCTTCGAT
>JANNCZ010000109.1:0-12304 GCA_031387185.1 Burkholderiales bacterium | reverse complement strand
TCTTTCCACCATAGTGCGTATGCGGTATTAGCACAGCTTTCGCTGCGTTATCCCCCGCTACTGGGCACGTTCCGATATATTACTCACCCGTTCGCCACTCGCCGCCAGGATTGCTCCCGCGCTGCCGTTCGACTTGCATGTGTAAGGCATGCCGCCAGCGTTCAATCTGAGCCAGGATCAAACTCTTCAGTTTAATCGCTGTTTTGCAGAAATTATCTGCGTCGCCCAACTCAAAATACTGACAGGTAAATCTTTTACAACTTACCTAATATTTCAAGTGTGAGCATTTGATGCTTATAGCTTTTGGCAATCTCCGGTGTGACCCGAATTTCACCTAGACTCGCCATCAAGCGCCCACACTTATCGGCTGTTAATTTTTAAAGAGCGATTGCTGTTTTTCCTGAACATTTTGTCTTGCGTTGTTGCGTTTAAATGTTCAGCAGCAGAGAGGCGCGATTATGAAGTGATTTAGGGGGGCTGTCAACACTTTGCTGCGAATATGTTTAAAAAGATGAAAATAATTTACGTTGGGCTGCGACACTGGCTGCTGGTTTCGGCCACGAAAATCTCTGCTGCGCACCAAAGACTCAGGATAATCATGGGGTTAACGAGCGGCCACTTATCCGCTGAAAAAATATGCCGCTTCAGCGACCTCGCCACTAGCCAAACGCGGCCCGCAGCGCCCAAACAACGGCGGCTCAGGCGATTCAAGCCGCGCCGGCAGCATCAATCCAGTTTGATACCCAACTCTCGAATGATGCGTGTGTAGCGCTCACTATCGCTGCGCAGCGCTGTAGCCAAATGTTCGGGGCCCGCGCGCACGACTTCCACGCCAATTGCCTCCATGCGCGTGCGCACTTCGGGCACGGCCATCGCTTTGTTGATCTCGGTGTTGAGGCGGGTTACGAGCTCGGCCGGCAATCCCGCCGGGCCGAACGCGGCATACCAGACGCTCATTTCCACCCCTGGCAGGGTCTCCATGAGGGTGGGCACAGCGGGCAGCAGCGCCGCGCGCTTTGGCTCGGTGACGGCGAGCAGTCGCAATTTGCCGGAGCGCACGTGGGGCAGCGTCTGGGTGCCCGCTGAAAACAGCACCTGCGTTTGATTGCCCACGGTATCGAGCACGGCGGGCGCGCCGCCCTTGTACGGCACGTGCAGCATAGTGATGCCGGCCGCCTTCATGAATAACTCCGCACTCAAATGATTGGTCGAGCCACCGCCGGCCGAAGCGTAGGCGAGCTTGCCGGGGTTCGCCTTGGCGTAGGCAATCAGCTCACGCACACTGGTGGCGGGCACAGCAGCGTTGATCACCATGGTGTTGATGACGTTCGCCACCAGCGCAACCGGCGTGAAGTCCTCCACGCCTTTGAAGGGCATATTGGGGATCAGCGCGGGGTTCATCGCGTGGGTGCTCATTGACCCTACCAACAGCGTATAGCCGTCGGGCTTGGCCTTGGCAACCAGATTGGAGCCGATATTGCCTGCCGCGCCGGCGCGGTTTTCCACCAGAACCGACTGGCCGAGGGATTTGGTCAATTGCTCGGCGATGGCGCGCGCAATGATGTCGGTCGAGCCCCCCGGCGCCCACGGCACTATGAGTGTGATGGGCCTATCGGGATAGGCGGCGAGCACAGCCGGTGCCGCAACGGCAATGGTGATAGCGAGCGGCAACAACGGCAAAAGCACGAACGGCGACAGTTGCGGTAGCGATGCCACTGTTACCGCTGCCAAACGACGGACAAATCGCATCAACATGGCTTGCTCCTATGGTGAAAATCCATGCGGCAATCCGCGAGAGATCGAACCTCCAAAAAATCACCTGCTCCGCAAGACGCTCGAAAAAAGCAACCGAAACTGCGCACGAAACGACAAGCCCGAATAGTCCCGTTCGCACAGCCTACGCACCGAAGCTCCTTGCCCGTCTCGCCCACCGAGTCCAACTTCTTCGCCGCTCCTTCGCCGCCTTCTTCGCGGCCCTTTTGGCTATGCGCCGGAGCCCTTCCCCCACCGCATTCAACGCCCCACCGCATACCCCTGCATCCCGCGCGGATTGGCCGCCGCGCGCAGCACCAGCCGCCCTTGCGCATCGCGCACGCGGCTGCACGCCGACAGCCGGCTCTCGGACCACGGCTCGCCCACCACCACTTGGTGACCGAGCGCACGTAATTGTTCAATAGTCTCCGCATCGAAACGTGATTCCAGCGTCAGGGTGTTGAGCGTGGTCTGACGTGGCCAGAATGAGCCGGGGAAATGCTTCACATGCCACGAAGGCGCATCAATCGCCTCCTGCAAATTAAATCCGTGCAGCGCATGACGCAGGAAAAACCCCGCCTGCCACTGGTCTTGCTGGTCACCGCCCGGTGTGCCGAACGCCAAATAGGGCGCGCCGTCACGCAGCGCGAGGGAGGGCGACAAGGTGATGCACGGCGCCACATGCGGCGTCAGTGTATTGGGCAGGCCCTCGTCGAGCCAGGTGGTTTGCAGTCGCGTGGTCAAGGCAAAACCGAGTGCGGGAATCACCGGGCTGGACGACAGCCAGCCACCCGAGGGTGTCGCCGCAACCATATTGCCATGACGGTCGATCACGTCAATGTGGCAGGTGTCGCCGACAAAAATTTCGCGGTCGGCCCACTCAGCCACCGGCGGCAAGTTGGCAAATGTCGGCTCGCCAATACCAAAGCGGGTATCGGCGTTGCGCAGGCTGCGCTCGCCCACACCGAGGTCGGGCAGGCGCGGCGGCTGACCAGCGGGATGCCCTGGCTGCAAGGTGGCGGAAGCGCGCTGGAGGTCCACCTGCGCCCAGCGTTCGCGCAAATAGTCGTCCGACAATAATGTGCGTTGCAACTGTTGCAATGGCGCCAGACCGGCGCGCGCGCCGTGCGGCAAATCAGCGCGCGCGCCCGGTGCCACGCCATACCAGGCCATGCGGTCTGCGAACGCGAGCTTGGCCGCTTCGGTCACCCGGTGCACAAAGCCAGCCGTACCAGGCGCGTGGTGTTCCAGCCCGGCATGACGCAGCATGCCGATCTGCTGCAACAGCACCGGCCCCTGGCTCCAAAAACCACACTTGGCCATCGTGTAGCGACCAAATTCCATCGTCAGTGGCGCGCTCTCGGTCACGCGCCACGCCGCCATATCTTCCGCGCGCAACAAACCGCGATGCACCTCGCCGCTGCTGTCGCGCACATCCTGCGTGCGGCAAAATTGATCGATCTCGCGCGCCACGAACCCTTCCTGCCAAATACGAATCGCCGCGTCGATCACGCCGGTACGGCCACCGCCCTCTTGCTCAGCCGTCGCCACCAGGCGCGTATACATCGCCGCCATCGTCGGCTGCCGGAACAGCGCGCCGGGCTGCGGCACCTTGCCGCCAGGCAGCCACACGTTGGCTGAAGTCTGCCAATGCGTCAAAAACAACTCACGCACAGCAAGAATCGCCTGCACCGCGCGCGCCACCAACGGAAAGCCATCGCGCGCGTAGCCAATCGCCGGCGCCAGCACGTCGGCAAGAGACCAGGTGCCATGTTCCTTGAGGAGGGTAAGCCAGGCCGGCACCGCCCCCGGCACCGTCGCCGCCAGCGGGCCAATGCCCGGCACCTGCTCAAAGCCCATGCGCCGGAACGCAGCCGGGCTGGCATCGCCAGGCGCAAAGCCCTGCCCGTTGAGTGCGCTCAAGCGCTGCTCGCGCTCGCTCCAATACAGGATCGGCACTTCACCACCTGGACCATTGAGATGCGGTTCGACCACCTGCAATACAAATGCGCCGGCGGCGGCGGCATCAAAAGCATTGCCGCCGCGTTCGAGCACGCCCATCGCTGTTTGTGACGCGAGCCAGTGCGTAGCGGAGGCAACACCGAAAGTGCCAATGATCTCGGGGCGAGTGGTAAACATGAGGCGATGACTTTCGAGGTGGCAGGCTTTCCGGCGTCAACGTTTGTGGTGCTTTGTCGAAGTACATGGTGCTTCGCGCGGCGATGGTGCAAACCCACGCTGTACGCTTGCTGTACACCAAGTGAATATCGCCAGTACATTTTGCGCTGCTTCATAATATCTGACTCACGCGCATGCACTGCGCAACAAACCGCACCGCGGCGCGGCGCATGCATTCGTGATCAAGCAGGATGCTTTGCAGTGGCGGTCTGAAGAAGCGCATGAGTAGGGGCTCACACAGCCCATGCCTTGCAGAACGTTCTGCACCAAGGCTTTCAGGCCGATCGATCCTGACGGGCCCTGCCGCACCCCGTCACTCAGAGGTCAAGTACCGGCGGATCAAACCAATTGGTGAGCGAAATACCGCCGTCGATGACAATCGCGGCACCGGTCACGTAGCCCGAGATTTTGTTGGACAACACCGCGAGTGCGAGCGGCGCGAGATCATCACTCTTGCCCAATCGCCCGAGGGGAATGTGGCGCGCGAGCTTGGGGTCAGCCACAAAACCCCCCGCTGCGATGGCCCCCGGCACCAGAGCGTTGACGCGTATCTGATAGCGCCCGAGCGTCTTCGCCAGTTCCTTGACCATCATCGCCAGCGCCGCCTTCGAGCTGCTGTAGTGCGGCAGATTGCGCGGCGTCTCGGCGTGCAGCGATGTCAGATAAAGCAGACTGCCCGGCACTTTGGCCGCGATCAACACCTTGGAGATTTCGCGGCCAAGAAAAAACCCAGCATCAACGTTGACTGCGCGCATGCGACTCCAGGTTTCATCCGTCACCGCGAGCGCGTGATCGGCCTCGCGGCGCGGTGGCGCCGCGCTGTGGACAAAGTGGGTGATAGTGCCAAGCACCGCGCGCGCATCATGGAACAGGCGATTGCACTCACTGCGCTCCGCAAGGTCGCCCACCCAGGCGCTGGCGAGCGCGGGGTTGGCAGAAGACGCGATTGCTGCCTGCACCGTATCAGGGTTGATATCGGCGAACACCGTGCGCACGCCCTCGGCAACCAGCGCTTGCGCAATCGCGCGGCCGATGCCATTGCCCGCGCCCGTCACGAGGGCAGCTTCGGTGGAAGGATTGAATGGTTGGTCAAAGACCGGCATGGGGGTTGAGTTCCTTCAGGTGCAAAAAGTCAGCCGGCGAAATGCGAGCCAGGCCAACACAGGGTCTCAGTGGTCAGTGCTTGACCTCTGCTTGATCAAAGAACTGATTCGGCTTGAGAAAAATTGCCAACATCAAACAACCATCCACCGAGCGCGCCGTGTGGCGGCTGCCGGACGGGCGCCAGACAAACTGGCCGGCGCGGCACACGCCCTGTGAATCCTCAAACGAGCCTTCGAGTACATAGGTCTGCTCGATATCGACATGTTCGTGCAGCGGAAACTCGGTACCCGCCTCCCAACGCATGAGCATGGTGACCAAGCCACGCTCCTTGTCTTCCATCAACACCTTGGCCTTGATGGTCGGCCAGCGTGTTGCGCGCCACGGCAGGGAGGCGGCATCGACATAACGCGAGTCAAGAGGAGCGAGTGCGGCGTGTTGCGCTGCAAGGTCTGGGGTCAATGCGGACATCGTTTCTCCTCCGGCAGGGGGCGTGAGGCGGTGTAGCGTAGCGGCTTCTAACCGGCATTCTAGGGCGAAATACCACCCAGAGCAGCATGCCGCGCACATGCATTACCATTCGCGACTGACCGGAACGGAGAAGTACCATGCTCAAAATCTGGGGGCGCATCACCTCCATCAACGTGCAAAAAGTGATGTGGGCCGTGGCCGAACTGGGCCTGCCGCACCAGCGCATCGACGCCGGACTTCATTTTGGCGGCAACAATGAAGACTGGTATCGCGCCATGAACCCAAATGGCCGCGTGCCGGTGATCGACGATGAGGGGTTTGTCCTCTGGGAGTCGAACGCCATCGTGCGCTACCTCGCGGCCAGGCATGCGCGGCCTTCTGGAAGCAGCGCGTCGCAGGGAAGCAGCGTTGCGCCGGGAACCGGCACGCCGCCGGCAGTCACACTCTGGCCCGCCAACGTGCAAGTACGCGCCGATGCCGACCGTTGGATGGACTGGGCTACCAGCACCATGCACCCGGTGATGACGCCTCTGTTCTGGGGCCTGATCCGCACGCCACCCGAGAAGCGCGACGCCGCCGCACTCGACTCGCTACGCGTGCAAATGGAAGACATCATGCAAATTCTCGACAGGCAATTGGCCGTGCGCCCCTACGTCGCCGGCGACATGCTTACGATGGGCGATATTCCGGCCGGCTGTTTCGTGCAACGCTGGCTGGCCCTGCCGATGGCACATGGCGAACATTCGCATCTGATGCGATGGATCGAGCGCCTCTCCGTGCGCGAAGGTTTTATCAAGCATGTGCGTATGGAACTAGCGTAATGATGGAGCAAACCTGATGTCTGCCCCCACCATATTTACCCGCACCCGCAAAGGCGGCGCGGCGATGTCCGACGAGAGCGTACCGATGTCGGCGGGCTTTCGCCGCCTGCTCGGCCTTTTCAACGGCAAGCGCGACAGCGCTGCCTTGCTCACCGAGTTACCCCATTTGGACAGCGAAGACCTCACGCTTTGGACGCTCGAGTTGCTGCGCCAAGGCTTCATCGCCCCCAAGGACAAGCTGGCGGCTGAAGAGGCTGCATTCAGTCTCACCACCGAAATGTCTCCGCATATGGCGCTGCCAGCGCCGGGCGCGCATGGCATTACCCAGGACACCGGTGCGATGATCGACTCGATCACCGCCGATATCTCGCGCAGCATCAACCCGGCCACCAGTGCCGCCACCGAGAAGAAGCTCGCGCGCACCGCGCGCCTGGCCGTGATTGAATCGGTCACTTCCTACAAATCGGTCGAAGGCGCCGGCTTCTTCATCTACCCGGATGCCGCACAAGGTTTGCCGGCGGATGCGCGTACCTGCATCGCCACCCACGATGCCGCGCAGGCCAAGCTGCTGACCTTGTTGATCAAACTCGCCGGCGGTGCGCCGGAGCCGGTTGAATCGCGCGAAGCGCTGCTCGCGATGCTGCGCTCGCACGCGCGCGCGCACGTATTGTTCCTTGATGCCGATCTGCCTGGCATTGACGGCTTTCGTGCGCTTGAAGCGATTCGGGCCAACGCGGCGCTCAAGAGCATGCGCGTAGTCCTGATCGCCGCACATGGCGAGCGCGCCGACCTGGCGCGCGCGCTGATGCTCGGCGCCACCGGCTATATCGTCAAGCCGCTGACGCGTGAGGTGATGGACGTTGCCCTGCCGCAGATTTTCGGACGGCGTGCGGGCAAGTGAGCACAGATACGCAGGTCCACATCCGCGGGTGCTGCGGCACCGTATGATGCTGCAACTGATGGTGCAACTATCTGTCGCATGAGGAAATTGACATGACCGCTGCTCTTGCTACCGCCACGCTGGCCGGCGGCTGCTTCTGGTGTGTCGAAGCCGTATTCGACGATCTCCAGGGCGTACAAGCCGTTGAGTCGGGCTACATGGGCGGCAAGACGCTCAACCCGGCTTACGACGACATCTGCACCGGGCGCACCGGCCACGCCGAGGTGATTCGCGTCTCGTTCGATCCGGCAGGGGTCAGCTTCGCCGATATCCTGCGCGTGTTCTTCACCATTCACGACCCGACCACGCTCAATCGCCAAGGCAATGACGCCGGCACGCAATACCGCTCCGCGATTTTTTATCACTCTGACGCGCAGAAAATCACCGCGCAAGAGATCATCGCCGAAGTCACCAGCGAAGGGTTGTACCGCGATGCCATCGTCACCGAAGTAACGGCAGCCTCCACGTTTTACATCGCCGAGCTGTACCACCAGGAATACTTCGCCCGCAACCCCAACCAGCAATACTGCATGTTTGTGGTCGCGCCCAAGGTGGCGAAATTTCGCAAGAAGTATGCGGAGCGGTTGAAAAAATAGCGGGGCCGTGCCGCTTGCCTTTGTTCGGGGCATTGCCCGGAGTGCCGGCCGAACCGGCCCGAGGCGACCTGATTTTTCGAGGCCGTTGAGCTGGAGAATGGCTCCTGGAGCGCATCGCAGACCTTTGATGTCCGTAAACGCGCTGCCAGAGCGGCTCTTCAGCTACCCTATGCCGCCGTTTTTCTCAACAATATCTGCGCAATCGCCTGCGCCAATTTGTAGATCGTTAACGGCGCGCTGCCCTCGGCCTTGTTGTTCGCGCTGATATAAACCGGCTGGCCCGCGAGTGCCGTCGCGGCGGCCACCTTCGCCAGCGTCGCGCGTGAGGCCGGGTCTTCATCGACCAGCCGGTTGAACGGCGCGTACTGCGCCCTCGCCTCGTCGTACTTGAAGCCAGCATGCAAATTCCAGCGCACCACCAACGGCCCGGGCCAGAGCGCACGCAATAGCGGCAATTGCTCCTCCGCTGACGGCATGCGCGCGTGCACGCCGAGACAATAGCGCACACCCGCATCTTTGAGCGCATCGGCGAATTCGCGCGTGAGCAACTCGCCGTTGCGCACCTCGACCGCGAACAGCGGCGCATGACTGAAGCCCCCACACTGCTTGCCCAGCGCCCAGAAGAAGGCATGCAGACGCGCAGCGAAGGCCGGTACATCGCCCAGCGTGCGCCGCGACAGCGGCGAGAACTGAAACACCAGCGGCCCGGCGTTGATGCCCAACCCTGCGATGGCCGGTTTCACAAACTCGACAAACGCGCTTTGCGCATCGAGAAAGCGCGGATTCATCTCGACGCCGCGTCCGCCTTCGTCGCGGCGCAACTCATCGGTGGTGAAAGACGGTGCCTTGACCATGAAGCGAAAGTGCGCGGGCACCTGCGTAGCGTAGCGCTCGTATTGCGCGCGCGCCAGCGGCGAGTAGAACGAACGGTCGATGCTCACCGTGCGCAGCAGGGGATGGGCCGAGTAGGCGGTGAGGCCCTTCTTCGACAGCGCGCTCTCGCCGGCCGGCTTATCGTAGACCAGGCCCGCCCAGCCGGGAAAAGACCACGACGAGGTGCCGAGGTGAATCGGCGCGGGCGCAGTGGCGAGTTGCGCCGCCAGCGCGCGCGTGCCGTGGTCCTGCGCGGCCGGGCCGATGTCGCCCGAACCGCCGCGCAAACCCTTGGTGGGGGCGGCTTCTGGCGCATCGTCTTCTGCGCCGAACAATCCGATTTGATCGCTCATGGTGTGCGCAAAATTATCGGCGAAAATTGCGCCGCTCAAGTTCGCTTCAGTTTCAGTTTCGGTCGCGCCAGTTTCGGCTCGTCTCACTTTGCAACACACCTTCCCATGACCATCGACCCCGTTACCATCGACCCCGTTACCATTGACCTCATCGACGTCATCGACTACGAGCACGGCATCTGCGCGCTCGACTCCGGTTTTTTTCGCAAGCGCCTCGACGCCATCCACTTCATCATCGAAGACGGCCACGGGACAATCGTCGATACCGGTATCAACGCATCCGTGCCCCTCGTGCTGGAAGCCTTGTCCACCAAGGGTTTGCGGCCAGAGGACGTGGATTTCATCTTTCTCACGCACATCCATCTCGATCATGCCGGCGGTGCCAGCCAGTTGATGCGCCTGATGCCGAACGCCAAGTTGGTGGTACATCCGCGCGGCGCACGCCACATGGCCGACCCGTCGAAATTGTGGGCCGCGACAGTCGAGGTCTACGGCAAAGAAGTAGCCGAGCGCAACTACGGCGAAATCATCCCGATCGCCAAGGAACGCATCATCGAAGCACCGCACGAGTTCGCGCTCGATTTTCGCGGCCGCCGCTTTACGTTTTACGACACGCCGGGCCATGCCAAACACCAGGTCGCGATTCGCGATGCGCAGAGCGGCCACCTGTTCGTCGGCGACACTTGCGGCCTCGCCTACACCGAGGTCGAGACTGCGGGCAAGCGCTACTCATTTCCCACGTCCAGCCCGTCGCAGTTCGAGCCGGACGCCCTGCACCGCTCGCTCGACCTGATCGCGAGCTTCAACCCCGAAGCGCTGTACCTGACGCACTACGCACAGATTCGCGACATCCCGCGCATCCTGGGCGACCTGCACCGGCTGATCGATGCACACACAGACATGGCGCGCACAGTCGGCGCGACGGGCGTCAAGGGCGCAGAGCGCCAAGCGCGCCTGATGGAGGGCATGGCCGGCATCATTCTCGGCGAGCGCGACCGCCACGGCTGGAAACTGACCGATGACGAAACACTCGATGTCTTCATCATCGATCACGAACTCAATGCGCAAGGTCTGGGCATCTGGCTCGACAGCCTGTAGGAAACGGTGGCCACCGGGCAATCACCGGGAGCGCGCAAAGGCCAGCGCCTTTGCCTCAGAAGACGCCCTGCCCGTGCGCCTCTCGGCGTATTGACTCTGCGCAGCGAGGCGGGCACGCCGGCCATGCCAGGCTGTCAGCGATCAAGCACGAGCATCGCTGTGCCGGCTGACCCGCCCCGTGCCTGCTCGCCGAAACGGATGACAGATGCACGGCGAACCAGTGCCGCGGCGGCGAGCCGTTCCCGGTGCAGACCCGCTCGGTGCTCGCCCTCTGGTCACAAGCCCCGAGGTCTAAGTCTTTTCCAAATCAGGTATGAGCCTGGAGGAAAGGAACGAGGGGCGGCGCGAATCGAGTTGATCGGTTGAAGAAGCGGGCAGTATATTGGCTGATCGAGCCGGTGCGTTGGAGTTGGAATTCGAGGATGTTGCGGCAAAGCTGATGAGAGTGAAGCTGCGGCGGTGTGCTGTGGCCCTTGATGTGGCTGTGGCCCTTGATGTGGCTGTTGACGTTGACGTTGATCTTGCTGTTGCGCTATAGGTGGGTACTGCGGAGCAAGGCGTAGTGGAGCGAAGCGGAACGAAGCTTTGCGTAGCGGTGCCCACCTATAGCGCGGCAACGAAAGCGCGGCCCGCGCCGGGTACTGCAAGCGGCGCGGCGCACTGCCAAGGCACCAGCCAAGCGCGTCAGGCGGCGCGTTTGGCTGAAGTGGTGGTTGGAGCAGTACTGCGCGCAGCGACCCGCCTGAACAGCACCAGACGTGCCGCATTGAGTTGCCTGGCCGCCTCCAGATCCGTCATCTCCCGCGCCGTGGCAAACAGGTCTGCCAGCGTCACACCCTGGCGCAACAAGTCCTGCGCATCGGGCAGGCTGGCAAGCTTGGTCAGGGGCGTCATCACATCCTGCGGGCGATAGACGCGCTTGACGCGGCCCGGCTTCTTCGGGTCTGGCCGGTCGGTAGCGAACAGGCAGGGCCGGTGGAAGTTCAGGAACGGATTCAGATGTTCGCAGCAGAAGGCATTGAAGCGCGCCGCATGCACCTGCGGGATATGGGAATAGCCGAACACCTTGCGGATGACCGCCCCGTTCTTGGTCTCGGCCAGGCCATTGTCGTTGCTGCGGCGCGGGCGGCTGCGGGTGAACTCGATGCGCAGCTTCTCGAGCATCGTGGCTACGGTCTTGTTGGCGTACTCGCTGCCGTTGTCGGAATGAAAGCCGTGCAGTTCAAACGGAAACTGCGCCAGCATGTGGGCAATCACCGGTACCAGGAAGGCTTCGCTCAAACCCTGAACCGTGGCGACCACTTCCCATTGCGTGACGCAGTCGACCGCGTTGATGTGATACACGCCCTTGACGCCATCGAGATCGCCTTGATGCACGCTGTCGATGCGGATAAAGCCGGGCCGGCCCTCTGGCGCAGGTGCCTTGCGCACCCCGATCTTGACCGCTTTGACCGGTACGGTGCGGGTCTTGACGATGCGTTTGGCGCGGTAGGGCGCGCTGTTGCGCAGGTTGTACAAGTGCCCCACCGAGATCGAGCCGAGCCGTAGAAAGCGCGCGTCGCCAAACACGTCGCGTTGCCGCTGCAATACGCAGGCGGTGGCCGGGCCCGATAGCGTTCCCATGGTCTGATCAACCTCGGCAAGCAAGGCTATGTCAACGCCGGTGTACACCTTGGCGAAGGCCTGCTCCGGGGCGCGGTATTGCTTGACCAGCCGTTTGCCCGCCACCCAGCGTGATACCAGCCGCGTGATTTGAGCGCGGCTGTAGCCACTGAGCCGTTGCAGGTAGGCGAGCACTACGCCGCGCTCTGCGCGCTTGAGACAGCGGTAGTCAAACCGCTTGAGTACCGCTGCCATCCAGGCATAGCGCCCGGTCTCATCCGCCGCCGGGCGCAGCTCCAGAGCTTGCGTTCCAGCCAATACTTCGCGCACCTGATCCAGCGTGCGTACTTGCGCTTCGTTCATGTCGATCACCATCCCTTGATGATCAACCCTCCGCCCCAGCTTGAGGCCTCTTTGCCCCCTTTACCTGTTCCTACCCCCTTCCAATCCTTCCTCCAGGCTCATTTGTCCTTGGAATCACGGAGTTTCCTCCAGGCTCATACCTCGTTGGAAAAGACT
>JANNCZ010000100.1:0-3096 GCA_031387185.1 Burkholderiales bacterium | reverse complement strand
CCACGGCCAGCGTGTGCCAGCGCTGCAAGCTCACACCTGCTTGGCGAGTGCCGCCGCCTTGCCAACATAAGTGCGCGGCGTGAGCTTGATCAATCGGCGCTTGGCATCGATGGGAATATCGAGCGTGCCGATGAACTCGCGCAGCAACTCTTTGGAAATCGTGCGGCCACGCGTGAGCGCTTTGAGTTGCTCGTAGGCATGCGGCACACCGTAACGGCGCATCACGGTCTGCACGGGTTCGGCGAGCACTTCCCAATTTGCTTCCAGATCTTCTTCGAGGCGTGCTTCGTTAACTTCAAGTTTGCTCATGCCGCGCAGCACCGAGTCCCACGCCAGCAGACTGTGACCAAAGGCTACGCCGACATTGCGCATCACGGTCGAGTCGGTCAAGTCACGCTGCCAGCGTGACACCGGCAGCTTCTCGGACAAGTGTTTGAGAATTGCGTTGGCGAGGCCGAGGTTGCCTTCGGCGTTTTCGAAATCAATCGGGTTCACCTTGTGCGGCATGGTCGATGAGCCGACCTCGCCCGCCTTCGGGCGCTGCTTGAAATAGCCGATCGCGACGTAGCCCCAGACGTCGCGGCACCAATCGAGCAAAATCGTGTTGATGCGCGCCAGCGCATCGAACAGCTCGGCGAAGGTGTCGTGCGGCTCGATTTGCACCGTGTGGGTGTTGAACACCAGGCCCATGTTCTCAACCACCTGGCGTGCGAGCGCCTCCCAATCGAAATCCGGATACGCTGCCATGTGGGCGTTGTAGTTGCCTGTCGCGCCATTAAGCTTGCCCTGCAACTCGACTTCTTCAAACTTGGCAATCGCGCGCTTGAGGCGCATCGCCACATTGCCGGCTTCCTTGCCCACCGTGGTTGGTGTGGCCGGCTGGCCGTGGGTGCGCCCCAGCATCGGCATGTCGGCATAGGCATGCGCCATCGCGCGCAGCACCTCAAGTACCTGCGCGAGCTTCGGCATCATGGCCTTGTCGCGCGCGGCATTGAGCATCACCGAGTAGGCGAGATTGTTGATGTCTTCGGAGGTGCAGGCAAAGTGGATGAACTCACCTGCCTTGGCGAAATCCGCATTGCGCGCCATGCGCTCCTTGATCCAGTACTCGACCGCTTTGACGTCGTGGTTGATCTCGGCCTCGATGGCCTTGATGCGCTCCGCATCGGCTTCGCTGAAACCCGCAACCATGTTGTGCAGGTCTGACTGCACGCTGTCGGTGAAGGGCGGCAGCTCGTCAAAGCCCGAGCGCCCTAGCGCCTTGATCCACGCCACTTCGACAAACACGCGATGGTGCAGCAGCGCATATTCCGACAGGTAGGGCCGCAGCGGATCGAGCTTGGCAGCGTAGCGGCCATCGAGCGGTGACAGGGCTGTCAGGGCAAACGTCATCAATACGACCTCTTCAACGTACAGCGTAAAAGCGCATTTTACGCTCGGAAAACGCGAAAAACGCGATGATATAATCGTCAGCCAAGAAGTCGCAATGCTTGCGGCAAAACAAGCGGCGGGGTGGGTACCAAGCGGGGGAATCCTGGCCTTGTACAGCGCACCAAAGCAGCAGGCGCAGCAGACGCAGCAGACCAAAGCGATACACCGAAGCGCTCTACAAAATTCCAGACACACGCCGCCATTGGCAGCCCGCCGCTGCCCCGGTGCCGGTGCGGCAAGCCCCCTCCCTCTTGCACTTAACCTCTGACCCCATGAAACTGATCGGCGCTCACGCCAGCCCCTATGCGCGCAAAACGCGCATCGTCATGGCGGAAAAAAAGATCGATTACGAGTTTGTGGTTGAAAATCCGTGGGAGGCCAACAGCCGCGTCTCCGAATACAACCCGCTTGGCAAAATTCCGGTGCTGGTGATGGAAGACGGCGGTGCCGTATTCGATTCACGCGTGATCGTGGAATACATCGACACCGTCAACCCGGTCAACAAATTAATCCCCGCGTCGGGGCGCGCGCGCGTCGAAGTGCGTTGCTGGGAGGCACTCGGCGACGGCATTTGCGATGCGGCCATCAGCACTCGCCTGGAGTCAATCCGCCCAAAGAATCAGCAAAGCCCCGATTGGATCAAGCGCAATCTGGCCAAAGTCGACCATGGCTTGGCCGCTGCTGCGCGCGGCCTCGGCGACAAACCCTGGTGTTCGGGCAATGCGTTCAGCTTGGCGGACATCGCCACCGGCGTGGCACTCGGCTATCTCGACTTCCGCTTTCCGCAAATCGAGTGGAAAAAGCAGTATCCCAATCTTGCCAAGCTTGCAGAAAAGCTTGCTGCACGGTCGTCGTTTGTGGAGACGATGCCGAAGGGCTAAAGTTTCCGGCGCCGATCACAACGCAGCGGCGATAATGCCGCCGCCCAAGCACACTTCACCGTCATACACCACCGCCGACTGACCTGGCGTGACGGCCCACTGTGGCGCACCGAAGGTGAGCCCAAACGTCTGGGCAGCGGCGTCAGTCAAACGGCAGGCTGCATCAAGTTGCCGGTAGCGGGTTTTCGCGCCGTAGACCTTGTCTGCATCCGGCGCACTGCCCGCAACCCAACTTGTGTCCTGCGCCGTCAACCGCGCGGCCTGTAGCAGAGCGTGATCATGCCCCTGCACAATGGTCAGGGTGTTCGCTGCCACGTCCTTTTGTGCGACGAACCAAGGCTCGCCGCTGCCGGTCTTCTTGCCGCCGATGCCAACGCCCTTGCGCTGGCCGATGGTGTAGAACATGAGGCCGATGTGCTCGCCCACCGTCTTGCCGTGCTCGTCGAGCATGCGGCCCGGCCGTTTCGGCAGATAGCGGTTGAGAAACTCACGAAAGGGCCGCTCGCCGATAAAGCAGATGCCGGTCGAGTCCTTTTTGGCGTGGTTGCCGAGCCCTGCTGTGGCGGCGATGCGGCGCACCTCGGACTTCTGCACCCCCGAGAGCGGAAACAGCACGCGCGACAGTTGCGCCTGGCTCAGGCGGTGCAGAAAATAACTTTGATCCTTGCCCACATCGGCGGCGCGCAACAACTCGAAGCGTCCGTCGCGCTCACGCACGCCGGCATAGTGTCCGGTGGCGATGTGCTCTGCGCCGAGCTTGATCGCATGATCCAGAAAAGACTTG
>JANNCZ010000079.1:0-6465 GCA_031387185.1 Burkholderiales bacterium | reverse complement strand
CCCGATGACGGTGACCGGCTTCATCTGCTATACGCAAGGCTGGGGCGGCCTCTACATCCGCGCCCACAAGCTCGCCTACAAGATGATCTCCAAGCACCCGAACACCGGCATCAAGAATCGCTACGGCGTGCCTGACTGCCCCGAGCGCGTCCATTGGGAAGAAGAGTTTGCCCACAAGGTCGGCGCGCCCGGCGCCTACGACTACGGCCCGGAGCGCTGCTCGTGGCTCTCGCACGCAGTGACCAACTGGATTGGCGACGACGGCGAATTGCGCAAGCTCTACACGCAAATCCGCCGTCACAACCCCGAAGGCGACACGCTCTACATCGATGGCAGCGTGACCAAGAAATATGTGAAGGATGGCAAGAAGCTGGTCGAGTTTGCGCTGATCGGCAATAACCAGGATGGCGAGTTGTCGATTCAGGGGCACGCGACGGCGGAGTTGCCCAGCCGCGCCTGATCTGCGCTGGCGGGAGGGTGGCAGTACGCCCTCCCAGTCGCTGCGATGCCGTCGCGGGAAGAAATATTTCTCGCCGGTCAAATCAAAGAGTCCACTGCCCGCAGAAGCGCATGGATTGGACTTGTCAGCAGCCATGCCTCCAAGAATGGCTCCAGAAGCGCCTCTCCGGCCATCCTACTGCTTGCGCACCAGCACCACCAGCACACCTGAAGCCGGCCGCTTGAGGCCGTAACGCGCGAGCAGCGCATCCACCTGCACTTGCGCTTCGGCCGTCAGCGTACCTTGCCTTGATGGTGCGGGCTCCGGCCAGATTGGTAATACAATGTTTCTGGAGTAATACTAAGGGACCGGACATGCAAACCAATCTCACCGTCAAGGGGCAGGTCACCATTCCGAAGGCAATGCGCGACCATCTTGGGCTTGCCGCAGGTGCGCCGGTGCGCTTTGCCTACACCGAAGGCGGCGGCGTGGCGATTCTGCCAGCCGTCAAGCGGGGGGCGCCAGCCAAGGCGGCAGCCAGCCGCTTTGACAAACTCAAAGGCAGCAATCGCAATGGCTGGGTTACTGCGGGCGTCAAGTCAACCAATGAGATCATGGGCTGGCTGCGCGGTTACGATGAAGACGGGCGTGACCCGGGGTTTGCGCTGACGGCACCCGCACATCAAGGAGCGAAGCGCAGTGCGCCGCCGGCGGCCAGGCGGAGTACGGTGCGCATCGCCAAAGCGCCGGCGCAACGAGCCACGCCGGCAACGGGCGCAGGCAAGCGGTGATCGTTGTCGATACTTGCGTGCTGATTGACGTTGCCAGCGGCGATGTGAACTGGCAAGACTGGTCGGCAGCACAACTCGACCTTTGGGGCGCGCGCGGGCCGCTCATCATCAACGGCATCATTTATGCCGAGCTGGCAACCGGCTTTGACAGCATCGAAGCATTGGAGCAGTTCTTCCATGCTGCCGTCCTGCAGTTGCGTCCGCTGACACGCAGCGCCCTCTATCTGGCCGGCCGCGCACGCACGCTTTATCGCAAACGGGCAGGCACACGCGCCGGCTTGCTGGCGGACTTTCTGATTGCCGCGCAGGCTGCGGATCTGGGTTGCCCCGTGCTGACGCGTGATACCGCACGTTTCACTTCGTATTTTCCGCAACTCACCCTCGTGACGCCAAAGCCGGTCACACCGAAGTAGCTTGCGTCAAAATAGAATACGGCGGCTGTGTCCGCCAGTCCTTCGCTGATACCGACTTGCCATGCCCACCACACTCGTCCCGCCTTCCCGTCTGCCCGCCGCGATGACATCGCTGCGCCTGCCGTCGGTGGACCGGCTTGCCAATCACGCGAACGCGATTGCGCTGACCGGCCGCTTTGGCCGGGCGGCGCTGATTGACGCCATCCGCGCGGAACTCGACGAGCGCCGTGCGCGGCTGCGGGCGAGCTCGACAACAGTCGAGGACAGCGAAGCCGGCATCCTCGGGTGCGCGGGCGCGCGGCTGGAAATGCTTTTTGCCCCCAGCCTGCGCCCGGTGTTCAACCTTACCGGCACCATGTTGCACACCAATCTTGGCCGCGCTCCGCTGCCGCGCGAGGCGCTTGACGCAATTGCTGCGGTGGCCAGTGGCGCAAGCAATCTTGAGTTCGACCTGGACACCGGCAAACGTGGTGACCGCGACGATCATATCGAGGCGCTGATCAAACGTCTCACCGGCGCCGAAGCTGCGACGGTGGTCAACAACAATGCTGCTGCCGTGCTGCTGGTCCTCAATGCACTGGCCAACAAACGCGAGGTGCCGGTGTCACGCGGCGAGTTGATCGAGATCGGCGGTGCGTTCCGCCTCCCCGACATCATGGCGCGCGCGGGCTGCAAACTCATCGAGGTGGGCACCACCAACCGCACCCATCTGGCCGATTACGCGAACGCAATCCATGCCAAGACCGCGCTGGTGATGAAGGCGCACACCAGCAATTTCATCGTGCAGGGCTTCACGGCAGCGGTGCCCGAGAATGAGCTTGCGGCCTTGTGTCAGGCGCGTGGCATTCCTTTTGTCAACGACCTCGGTGCCGGCTCACTGATTGATCTTGCCGCGCATGGCCTGCCGCGCGAGCCCACCGTGCAGGGCTCGCTGGCACAGGGCGCTGATCTCGTCACCTTCAGCGGCGACAAGCTGCTCGGCGGCCCGCAGGCGGGCATCATCGCCGGGCGCGCTGATTTGATCGCGAAGATCAAGTGCAATCCCTTGAAGCGTGCCTTGCGCGTGGACAAGATGACCCTGGCGGCGCTCGAAGCGGTGTTGCGCCTGTATCTCGACCCGGCGCGCCTGTGTGAGCGTTTGCCGACCTTGCGTCTGCTCACGCGCACGCCCGCGGCGATTCGCGCGAGCGCCCGCGAGGTGCAGCCGATGCTCGCGGCGCGTCTCGCCGGTTGGGCAGACGTGACGCTGATCGATTGCGCCAGCGAAATCGGGTCGGGCGCGCAGCCACTCGAAAAGCTGGCGAGTGCGGGACTGGCTATCGCGCCGCTCGCTGCACGAGGCAAAGGGCGCGGCGCTGCCTTGACGCACCTCGCCGCTGCCTTGCGTACCCTGCCGGTGCCGGTGATTGGACGCATCGAAGACGATGCGCTGGTGCTCGACTTTCGCACGGTCGAAGACGCTGCCGCGTTGATCACGCAGCTTGCGCAACTTGATCCACCCGCAAGATGATTTTCGCGGCATGATCATTGCCACTGCCGGTCACGTCGACCACGGCAAGACCTCGCTGGTCAAAGCCCTCACCGGCATCGACGCGGACCGCCTGCCCGAAGAAAAGCGCCGCGGCATGACCATCGACCTGGGCTTTGCCTATGCGCCGGGCGACGCGGCGCAGTCAATGGGGTTTGTCGACGTACCCGGCCACGAGCGCTTTGTGCACAACATGCTCGCTGGCGTATCGGGTATCGATTGTGCGCTGCTGGTGATTGCAGCCGACGATGGCCCGATGCCGCAAACGCGCGAGCATCTTTCAATTCTCGATCTGCTGGGCGTCAACGTGGGTGCGGTAGCCCTCACCAAAATTGATGCCGTTGATCCAGGCCAGGTCGATGCGGTGGCGGGAGAGATTGCAGCCCTGCTCGCGCCGACCTCACTCGCGGGATCACCGGTGTTCCCGCTTTCGTCGATCACCGGTGCAGGTTTGCCCGCATTGCGTGCGCATCTGGCGAGTCTGCAAGCCACGCGCACAACGGGCGCCACCGGCATGTTCCGCATGACGGTAGACCGCGCGTTTACCGTCGCGGGTGCCGGCCTGGTGGTCACTGGCACCATCATCGCCGGCGCGGTCGCGGTTGGCGACGAGGTCAACCTGCTGCTCGCGGGAGTTTCCGCGCGGGTGCGTGGTCTGCACGCGCAAAATCGCGCCGCCCAGCGCGCATGCGCGGGCGAGCGCTGCGCCCTCAACCTCGCCGGCCCCGGTGTCGCCCACGCCACAATCCTGCGCGGCGACTGGGTTGGCACAGATGGCGCTGCACCTGCCGCCATACGCATTGACCTGCGGCTGCGTGTGCTCGCCTCTGAAGCACGCCCTTTCCGGCACTGGACGCCGGTGCATGCTCACATCGGCGCGGCCGATGTCACCGGGCGCGTGGCCCTGCTCGAAGCCGATGCGCTGGCGCCGGGAACATCCGGGCTTGCGCAACTGGTGCTGGATCGCCCGATGGGCGCCTGCCATGGAGATGCCGTCATCCTGCGTGATCAATCGGCACGACGCACTGTAGGTGGCGGTCGGGTCATCGACGTATTCGCGCCACTGCGGGGCCGTGCCCGCCCCGGACGCATTGCATATCTGAAGGCGATGGAGCACGATGACCCCGCGCAGGCGCTCGGCGCGGCGCTGGCGGTGTCGCCCAACGGCCTGAACCTGTCACGCTTTGCGGCCTGCCGCAATCTCGCTGCCGCAGAGTTCGACGCTCTCGCCGCAACCAGCCAACTGCTGCGCCCCGCGCCCGACTACGGCTTCCTGCCAGTCCATTGGCAGGCAGCACAACAGGCTGCGTTGGATACGGTCAAGGCCTGGCACGCGCGCTCACCCAATACTGCGGGCGTGCCCGAAGATCGCTTGCTTGAAGGCTCCTCCATCAAACTGACACCAGCCCTGCGAGCCGCTCTGGGAGCCGATCTTGTAGCATCTGCCGCGCTGGTGCGTAGCGGTGCGGCGTTGCGCCTGCCCGGCCACAGCAGCGGCTTGCGCGGCGCCGACCAGACGCTATGGGAGCGCATCAACAAGATACTCATGGTCGAGGGTGACCGGCCCCCCACGGTGGCCGAGCTGGCGTTGCCACTCAAATTGCAGGCACGGCCCGTCAAGGACCTGCTGGTACGGGCGGCGCAACTGCAGATGGCGTGGCGGGTATCGGAAGAGCGCTTCGCGCTGCCTGCTACGGTGCAGCGGTGGGCCGCGCATGCCGAAGCACTGGCCGGGCCGGTGCGCACACAGCGCTTCAAGGCAACCGATTTTCGCGACCGTTCCGGTGTCGGGAGAAACCTGTCAATCGAGATTCTCGAATTTTTCGACCGCGTCAAATTCACCCGGCGTCTCGGCGACGAGCGTTTGTTGCAACGACCGCCGCGTGAGGTGTTTGGCGACCGATAGATGGCACGCCTGTAAAATTTGTTGCCCACGGAAGGGAATTGCTCCCGGTGGAGTGCCCGGACTTCAAACCCGGAGAGGGGCGTCAGACGTCCCTGGTGGGTTCGACTCCCACTCCCTTCCGCCACCGGTCCACACGGCAGATCGTCGTTCGGTGTTGCCTGCCCGTGAAAAAGCCGCCTCGAAGGGCGGCTTTCTCATCGCGTGCAGGGCGGCCACGAGAGATGGATCAAATCACTTTTTCTGTGCTTCGTAAAAATTGACCAGCTTGATCACATCGGTTGCCTCGATGCGCCCCAAGGGGCCATCACTGTAGCTCGAGCCGATCACTTTCGATTCGGCATTCAGAATGAATTCCGAAGGCTGGATGATCTGGCGCCGCTCTTCCCACCAGGAACCGAGCTGGTCGGCCTGCGCGCGAGTCACACCGTACCCAAGCGGGAAGTTGAGTTCATCGGCCACTGGTTTGGATTTGTCTTCCGGGTCCACGCTGGCTGCAAACACCTTCACCCCGAGCGCAGCAAACTCGTCTTTCAACTTCGCAAAGCCGGCCAACTGCCGGCGGCAGTACGGTCACCAATGCCCGCGATAAAACAGCACCACGCGGTATTTGGCATCGAGGCCATTGGGCAATTCCATTGTTCCGCCACCGACCAGGGGAATGGTCATCGCGGGGAAGGCGCTGCCGATGTGGAGCTTTTCAGCCATACATTTTCCTTATCATTGCTTCAGGGTTGAGGAAACACCTGCAGGCATCATAGCAGTGGCAGCAGCAGGTGCAGCGTTGAGCGTGCGCATGAACACCTGCATGCCATAGTGAAACGAGATGAAGCCGCCGAGCTCCATGATTTGTGCTTCGGTGTAATGTTTCTTCAGTTCGTTGTAGAACGCGGCATCGACCTGGTTGGCATCGAGATACATCATGTCGGCATAGCGCAGCGCCATTTTTTCGGCCTCGGTGAAACGCGTGCCCTGCTCATAGTTGTTGCAGCCTTCGTCGATGGTGGCCTCGTCAAGACCCGCTGCCAGAGCGCGTTTCGAGCGCAAGGCGGAAAAATAGGTGTCGCCCGCGAAGCGCGCCAACTGGATACGGATGATCTCTTTCAAGCGGTGATCGACACTGCCCTGTCCGTGCGAGACCAACAGGGCATTGAGCAGTACCTTGGCATAGGCCGGCACGCGCGCGACGATGCGCGTGAACATTTCGTCCGGCACGCCAAGCGCCTCGGCGCGCGTCATCAGGGAA
This sequence comes from Burkholderiales bacterium, assembly GCA_031387185.1. GTDB lineage: Bacteria > Pseudomonadota > Gammaproteobacteria > Burkholderiales > JAEUOS01 > CANJDH01. The sequence goes on along the minus strand of JANNCZ010000079.1, from coordinate 145 downwards.
AGCAGTTCGGGATCGGCGAGGTTGTCAATGGCGGCGCGGTCGAGCGGTGCAATGTGGGACATCAGGCCGCCTCCTTCTGCGATCGGGTGCCGCTGAGCGACACCGGGTTGGCGCCGTACATTCGCTGCGACTCTTCCTGGCTCAC
>JANNCZ010000019.1:0-2454 GCA_031387185.1 Burkholderiales bacterium | reverse complement strand
AGGCACTCGGCCAGCGCATCAATGTGCGCGCCACGCCGACGGTGTTTTTGATGAACGGGCAAAAAATACCGGGCGCGATTCCGCTCGCGCAACTCGAAAAACTCGTCGCTGAAGCCAGGTAGTTTCCGGGAGCGGCGGCATGACGCAAGATGAACTCAAGCAGCGCGTCGCCGCTGCGGCGATCCACTATGTGATGCAGGCGCCGGCCGGCAGTGTGATCGGCGTCGGCAGCGGCTCGACCGCCAATCTCTTCATCGACGAACTGGTCAAGGTCAAACACCACATCAAGGGCGCGGTGGCGAGCTCGGTCAACACCGCCAAACGCCTCGCAGGCCACGGCATCACCGTGTTCGATCTCAACGACATCAACGACGCCATCCCGGTCTACGTCGATGGCGCCGACGAAATCAACGCGCGCATGCACATGATCAAGGGCGGCGGCGGGGCGCTCACGCGCGAGAAGATTGTCGCCGGCGCATCGCAGAAATTCATCTGCATCTGCGATGAATCCAAGCTCGTCAAAACGCTTGGCAAGTTCCCGCTGCCGGTCGAGGTGATTCCGATGGCGCGCGAGCTGGTGATGCGCGAGCTGGTCAAGCTCGGCGGCACACCGAAACTGCGCGCCGGCTTCACCACCGACAACGGCAACATCGTGCTCGATGTGAGCGGGCTGGCGATTGAAGAACCGCCGGCACTTGAAGGCGCGATCAATCAACTCGCCGGTGTGGTGACAGTGGGTTTGTTCGCGCGCCAGCCGGCCGATGTGCTGTTGCTGGGGACGGCGCAAGGCGTGAAGACGCTCACGGCTTGACATCGATACCGCGATAAATCCAGTCGACCTCGTAAAAATATTCCTCCCCGCGCTGCGAGGCGAGGTGATTGCGCAAATCACGCGCACCGCCACCCGCATGGCACACGTGACCAAAGAAGCGTGAGGTCAGCGTGATGCGCGCCGCGCGCAGATAGCGCTCCGACTCGTACAACTGCAGCGATTCGCCCGCCGCGCGGTCACGCTTGGACAACTTGGCCGCGAGCACGATGCCGTCTTCCATCGCCATGCACGCGCCCTGTGCGAGGTATTGCAGGGTCGGGTGCGCCGAGTCGCCGAGCAGGGTGACGTTGCCCTGGGTCCAGCCCGGTTTTGGATCGCGGTCGCACATCGCCCAGGCGCGTTCGGCCGAGATGAATTTGAGCGCGTCCCGTACATAAGGCACCGTGCCTTCAAAGGTGCGGCGCACTTCGTTCATGCTGCCCCAGTCGGCCTTGCCCTGTTTGTATTCTTCGCTCTCGATCACGCAGACGTTGTTGAGCACCTTGCCGCCGCGCAGGCGGTATTGCACCAGATGCAGATTGGGGCCGACCCAGATCACCATGTCGTCAATGAAGCGCGTGTCGGTCACTTCCTCAATCGGCACTACACCGCGATGCGCGATATGGCCCGATACGCGCGGCTCGCCATCGCCGAAGATTTGTTGGCGGCCGACAGAGCGCAGGCCGTCTGCGCAAATCAGCAAGTCGCCTTCAACTTCACGACCGTCGTCGAGCGTGGCTTGTACCTTACCACCATCCTGCTTGAACGATTTCAGGCCGCTGTTGACTTCAAGCGACACGAGGTCTGGCATGGCGCGGCAGCCATCAATCAAGGCACCATGCAGGTCGCGCCGGTGGATCACCGCGTAGGGTCGGCCATATTGCTTGACGAAGGCACCCTTCAAGGAGATGCGCGAGACTTCCTTGCCGCTCACCGCATCCTGCATCACCAGGTTGTTGGGGAAGAAGGCTTGCGCTTCGAGAAAGTCGCGCACACCGAGGCGCTCGAGCATGTGAAATGCATTCGGCCCCAACTGGATGCCGAAACCGATTTCGCCGAATTCGGCCGCGCGCTCCAGCACGCGCACCTTGAAGCCCTGCTGCGCCAGGGCCAGTGCGGCGGAGACGCCGCCGATGCCGCCGCCGGCAATCAATATCGTCATGATCGTGCCTCTGAAACCGTTGGTGGAAGCGGGTTGCAGCCGTTCAACGCCGGAAATCCTTGGTGGGAGCGCCTGTTGGCGTTATGACTAGAGGGAGTGGTTACCGCTGCGACCGCTGCGGCCGCTACTGCGCAGGCGGGACGTAGCCCGACGCCCCGTCGCCGCCGCATACAAACAAAAACTTCTCAGCCTGCTCCATCAGATATTTGCGCGCGCGCGCATCGGCACCAGACAAGCGGTTTTCGTTAATGAGCATGGTCTGGTGCTTGAGCCACAACCCCCAGGCTTCCTTCGAGATGCCTTCCCATATCCGCTTGCCCAATTCGCCGGGGTAGGGCGCGAAATCCATGCCTTCACCTTCTTTGCCTAGCTTGATGCAATTGACCGTGCGTGCCATGACTGTTTTCCGTTTCAGAGTTTCTTGATAAAAATTTTAGACTGCCGCTGATAGTTGTAAAGCTTCTGCCGCGCCTCGGGCAAT
>JANNCZ010000011.1:0-9713 GCA_031387185.1 Burkholderiales bacterium | reverse complement strand
TACCAATCAGGTCGGCGGCCGCAGCATGGGCCGCGACGGCTTCGGTGCTGCCATCACCCGTGTGCAGCCAGACTGAAACAGGCCGCGCGTCCGGTACCGGCGCATCGGCAAACACCTCCTGTCTGCCATCGACGTGCTTGTAGAAGCCTTGGCCGGTCTTGCGGCCTAGCAGGCCGGCGTCCTTGCGTTGCTGGCCGATTACGGAAGGGCGGTAGCGCGGCTCTTCGTAATACTGGTGATAGATCGACTCCATCACCGGGTGCGATACATCCATGCCAGTGAGATCGAGCAGTTCGCAGGGGCCGAGCCGAAAGCCCGCTGCGTCGGTCATGATGCGGTCGAGCGCATGGAACGACGTGATGCCTTCCTGCAGAATCTTGAGCGCTTCGGTGCCATAGCCGCGCCCGGCATGGTTGACGATGAAGCCGGGTGTATCGGCGGCATTGACCGGTGTATGACCGTAGCGTTTGGTCAACGCGGTCAGGGCTTCGCACACGCCCGGGCCGGTGCGTGCGCCGGCGATGACTTCGACCACTTTCATCAGTGGCACCGGGTTGAAGAAGTGGTATCCCGCAACGCGCTCGGGCCGCTTGCAAGCGGCGGCAATCGACGTGACCGAGAGTGACGAGGTATTCGTGACGAGAACGCAATCGTCGCTCACCGCCGCTTCGAGCTTGACGAAAAACTCTTTCTTGATGGCAAGGTTTTCGACAATTACTTCGACCACCAGATCGCAAGGCTTGAAGCCGGCGAGATCGTTGATGACCTGCATGCGGCTGGTCATGGCCGTTGCCTGCGTGGCTGTCAGCTTGCCTTTCTCGGCGAGCTTGGCCAGCATGCCTGCCACGTAGTCGCGTGCCTTTTGCGCGGCTCCGTCCATCGCGTCAAACAGCAGCACGTTGCAGCCCGCCTGCACCATCACCTGCACGATGCCGCGCCCCATTGCGCCGGTGCCGGCAATGCCGACGGTGAGAGTGTCTTTCGAGAAATCACGCATGAGTGAGAGGCACCGCGCCGATGCGGTTTCGCTGGAGGCAAACAAAAATTTTAGCACCCGGGGACGTGCATGCCAGCTATGCTGTAATCGTCTGCGCTTTCCCGTACCGGCTTTCACGCGCACTCGCACGCATATTCACACACACAAACGCACTCACAATTACACGCACATCCAACAGGAGACTCCCATGCTCAAACTCTGCGGCTTTGCCGTCAGCAATTACTACAACAAGGTCAAATTCGCGCTGCTCGAAAAGGGCGTGCCGTTCGAGGAAGAACTGGTGTGGCTGCCCATCAAGGATGATGGCCTCAAGCTCTCTCCCATGGGCAAGGTGCCGTATATCGAAACGTCCGAGGGGCCGCTCAGTGAATCGCAGATGATCTGCGAATATCTCGAAGACGCCTATCCGCAAATTGCGCTGTATCCCGCCAGTGCGTATCAGCGCGCCAAGGTGCGCGAGCTGTGCAATGTGCTCGATATGCACATCGAGTTGCAGGCGCGCCGGCTTTACCCCGAAGCGTTCTTCGGTGGCACGGTGTCGGACGAAGTGAAAGCGGCAGTCAAGAAGGACTTGATCCGCAGCCTGCGTGCGCTGGGCGCGCTGGCCAAGTGGTCGCCCTTCATCGCCGGTGACTCGCTCACCTACGCTGACTGCTCAGCGCTGGTCAATCTGCCGCTGGTGTCGATGGCGACCAAGAAAATCTACGGCGAAGACATGCTCGACAGCATTCCGCAAGTCAAAGCCTATCTGGCCACGATGCGGGCGCGGCCTGCAGCGCAAAAAACCGAAGAAGGCCGCAAACTGAACCAGCAACAAATGGCGGAGCGCGCAAAAAAATGATACTCAAGGGAAAAGTAGCGTGGGTCACGGGTGGCGGCAGCGGTATCGGCCTCGCCGCCGCAGTGGAACTGGCCAAGGCGGGCGCACGCGTGGTGATCTCCGGGCGTGAAGCGCCCAAACTTGCAGAGGCGATCAAGGACGCACAGAAGCGCGGCGCGCCAGCCGGCAGCATCAGCGCCGAGCCGCTCGATGTTGCGGACAGAGTAGCCGTTGCGCGCGTAGCGGCGAAGATTCAGTCAGACCTCAACCGTGTAGACATCCTTGTCAACAGCGCTGGGGTCAACTTCCCCAAGCGCTACTGGACGGAGACCGACAGCGAAACCTTTGAAAAGGTCGTCGCCATCAACCTCAATGGCGCTACCTTTTGCACACTCGAAGTCCTCAAGGGAATGCAGCAGCGCCGCGAGGGCACAGTGATCAACATCGCCTCGTTCGCCGGCTGGCATTTCAGCTACCTCACCGGCCCCGGCTACATCGCCAGCAAGGCCGGCATGATGGCGCTCACGCACTCGTTCAACATCGAGGAGTGCGTCAACGGCCTGCGCGCCACGGCGGTGTGCCCTGGTGAAGTCGCCACGCCGATTCTCAAGAAACGCCCGGTCGAACCGAGCGCCGAGGACAAGGCGCGCATGCTGCAGGAGGACGACATGGGCAAAACCATCCTCTTCATCGCCACCATGCCGCCGCACGTGTGCATCAACGAGCTGGTGATCACGCCGGTGTGGAACCGGATTTATATGGGTGGGGCGGAGATTGTGCGGAAGTAATTCGCGGTCTGGCATCAGGCCACAAGCCGCTCTGGGAGCGGATGGTGGCGCGCCTATCTTCAAGAGGCGCACCCACCAAGGGTTTTGAAGGTATGGCACAATAAAATTAATTGCGCCATAATAGCGCCAATCATTTATCCTATTGCGCCAAGCGTTTGCCGCAATCGCGCCACTTTGAATCGCGCCAGTTCATCATGACTCCTGAAGACCAGATGCTCTCTGCCATCGACCGCGCGGTCGATGGCATCGGCTTGGCGGAACTCATTGAGCGCCAGCCGGAGGTTTCGCGCCGCACGGCGCAGCGCTGGATTGCGGCATGGCTGCAAGCGGGGAAGATCAGCGCCGAGGGTAATGCGCGTGTGCGCCTCTACTATCCCGGCCCGCGCTACGCTGCAGCGGCGGGGCGTGCGGGGGCGTTGCGTGTGGCGGAGGAGGGCGCTGCGGGGGCGTCCGTGTTTTCTGGTGATCGCGTCATTCCGCTCTCGCCGGAAAGCCGCGAAATCCTCGCTTACCTCGCGCAGCCCATCATGGCACGCAAGCCAGTCGGCTACCAGCGCGATTTCCTCGATGCCTATCGCCCGAATGTGACCTGGTATCTGCCCGAGTTGCTCCGTCGCCGTTTGCATCGTATCGGTCGCACGGCGCAACAGCCTGCACCCGCCGGCACCTACAGCCGGGCGATTCTCAACCGTCTGCTGATAGATTTGTCATGGGCGTCGAGCCATCTCGAAGGCAATACCTATTCGCTGCTCGATACGCGCAAGCTGATCGAGCAGGGGCGTGCCGCTAAAGGCAAGGGCACGATCGAGACGCAGATGATCCTCAACCACAAGTCGGCAATTGAATTGTTGGTGGAGAACATCGACTCGGCCGCGTTCAACCGCTACACGCTGTTCAATCTGCACAGCGCTCTGGCGGAGAACCTGCTGCCCGATGCGCGCGACGAAGGGCGCATTCGCCAGCATGCGGTCGATATTGGCCAGAGCGTCTATCGCCCGCTCTCCGCGCCGCCGGTGATTGACGCCATCTTTGATACCGTGCTGCGCAAGGCAGCGCGCATTGGCGACCCGTTCGAGCAGTCGTTTTTCATCATGGTGCACCTGCCCTATTTGCAGCCGTTTGCGGACATCAACAAACGCACGTCGCGTCTGGCGGCCAATCTGCCGCTGTTTCGCGCCAATCTGTGTCCCTTGACCTTTCTGGATGTGCCGGTGGAGGCCTACAGCAAGGGCATTCTCGGCGTGTATGAGCTCACCCGCATCGATTTGCTGCGCGATGTCTACGTGTGGGCTTACGAGCGCTCGGTGCAGGAGTATCTGGCGATTCGCCAGCAGTTGGCCGAGCCTGATCCGCTGCGGCTGACCTATCGCAGCGTCATCAAGGAGTTGGTGCGCCTGACTGTTTCGCAGGGGCGGATCAAGGGCGCGGCGGCGATGGATCGCGAGTTGAAGAAATCGGTCGCGGACGCTGACCGTGCTCTGCTGCGTGGCATGATTGAGGACGAACTCACGCATCTGCACGAAGGTGTGCTGGCGCGCTACGGTTTGCGGCCTGCCGAGTTTGCGGCGTGGCAGGCGAAGCAACCCTCACGATGATTGACGCAGGAGTAAACGGCATGAGCATGAAGACGATTCTCCCGGCGCAAGCGCTGGTGCGCGCGGGTGTGGCTGAGAGCGATGGGCGTGCCTGGCATGCGCAAGTGCCTGTGGCCGGTAAAGGCTGGACGCATGACCGGGCAGCCTTTATGGCTTTCTGGCAATCGACGGACGCGCTTTTGAGCAAACTGCCGGTCAAGCCGCAGCGTTCGGCAGACGAACAAAACGCCGCGCAGGCGTTGCTTGACACTGCCCGCGCCAGCCGCGAGGCCTTTCTGCGCTGCCACGTGACGGCTGTGTATGACGAACTTACCGGCGATCAGGCGCGCTTGCTGCGGGTGGAAGACCTCGCTGCCAATGCCGCACAGGCCTTTCCCGGCCTGGTGCCATCGCCGGCATTGATTGCGCGCGAGAGCGTGTGCGCGCAACGTGACAAGGACGGTCACGAAATCGACCAAGGTTTGCTGTTTGCGCACATTCTGGCCAACGAGCGCGCCGGCATGCACCTGTGCCACGCGATGCTGTTGCCGCATCCCAAATCCTCAGCCTTGGCCGATGCATTCGCGAAGACGGGGCGCCTGGACTTGGGCACTGTCTATGTCGAGCGCGAAGGGCGCGCTGCCATCATCAACCTCAACAACCAGAAGTACCTGAATGCCGAGGATGAATCGACGGTCGACGCGCAGGAACTTGCGGTAGACATCTGTCTGCTCGACGAAGCGAGCGAGATCGGCGTGCTGCGCGGCGCGCGCATGGAGAGCGGCAAATATCAGGGCCGCCGCGTGTTCTGCACCGGCATCAACCTCACGCACCTGTATCACGGCAAGGTGTCCTACCTCTGGTATCTCAAGCGCGAGATGGGCTGGCTCAACAAAGTGTTTCGCGGGCTGGCCGAGCCGGGGCATTCGCCCGATGAAATTCTGGGCCGCACGCGCGAGAAGATGTGGTTATCGGCGGTTGATGCGTTTGCCATCGGCGGTGGCTGCCAGTACATGCTCGCGCTCGACGTCAACATCGCAGCATCCGACGCTTACATGACACTGCCAGCGCGCAAGGAGGGCATCGTGCCCGGCGCGTCCAACCTGCGCCTGCCGCGCTTTGTCGGCGACCGCATCGCCCGCCAGGCGGTCATGATGGAGCTGCGCATAGAGTGCGACAGCCCCGAGGGGCGCATGATTTGCGACCGCATCGTCGCGCCCGGCACGCTTGAAGTAGCGGTCAAGGAGATTGTGGAATCGATCACGCGCTCCGGCATGGTCAGTGCGGCTTCCAACCGCCGCGCGTTTCGGGTGGCGCACGAGCCGCTCGACCTGTTCCGCCGCTACATGGCGGTGTATGCGCGCGAGCAAGCGTATTGCCACTTTAGCCCAGCGCTGATCAGCAATCTCGAAAAATTCTGGAGTGCGGACAAGCGCAAAGCCGGGTGACGCAGTGCACTCGCGCGCCGTTGATTGGCGGGTACGCTGGCCGCGCGACGACCCGCAGCAATTCTGCCTGCGATGCAGCATTGACAGCGCCACCCCGGTGCTAATATGCGCGCCTGCTTTTCCCTATTTATCCATCGATAAGCCGCGCGACAAGCGGATTGATCAGACCAAAGGAATCAGGAGACAGTATGCAATCAACATCACGGCGCGCAGCATTGCGCGCAGGCGCCGCACTTACCGCAGCAGTGGCCGCCGCCTTGCTGCCAATGCAGGTTTCGGCACAGACCCAGGAGCCGATCCGCATCGGCTTTCTCACCGTGCGCTCGGGCGCACTCGCCGCCGGCGGCAAACAAATGGAAGAGGGCATCCAGCTCTTCCTCAAAGAGCGCAACAACATGATCGCCGGGCGCAAGGTGGAGTTGACCATCGCCGACACCGGTGGCAACCCGGCCGGTGCCAAGACCAAAACGCAGGAACTTGTCGAGCGCAACAAGGTGCATGTGGTGATCGGACCGCTGGCGGCGTTTGAAGCGCTGGCGATTGACGATTACATCCGCCAGACCAAGACGCCGATTGTGTCGCCTTCTGCTGCCGCCGAAGACCTTACCCAGCGCAAGACCAACCCGTGGTTTGTGCGCACATCTGCCAGCTCGGCGCAGCCCAATCAGCCGCTCGGGGAATACGCAGCCAAGACGCTCAACTACAAGCGCATCGCCATCATCGCCGACGACTTCGCCTACGGTCACGAGACCGCATCGGGCTTTCAACGCGTGTTTGAGGACAACGGCGGCAAGGTGGTGCAAAAACTCTGGCCACCGCTCAACGTGGCCGACTACGGCTCTTATATCGGCCAGTTGAAAGGCAACGTGGATGCCATTTACGCCGGCTTTGCGGGCGCAAATGGCCTGCGCTTTCTCAAGCAACTGCGTGAATTTGGCAACAAGCTGCCGGTGCTCGGCAGCGCAACCACTACCGACGAAGGCATCCTCAAACAGATGGGTGACGAAGCGCTTGGCGTGATCAGCGGCGGTTTTTATGCAGCGGGCCTCGACTCGCCCGAGAGCAAACGATTTGTCGCGGCGGTCAACAGGGAATATGGCGCTGACCCTGGTTACTACACACTCGGTGCTTACTCGTCGGGTGTGTTGGTGGAGCAGGCGGCCCGTGCGATTGGCGGCAAGGTCGAAGACAAGGAAGCCTTTATGAAGGCGCTGCGTAATCCCGGCGTCATCAAGGATGCGCGCGGCGACTGGCGCGTTGATGAATATGGCAATCCGGTGCAGCCGATCTTCATCCGCAAGGTCGAGCGCGTCGGCGGCAAGCTGGTGCATACGGTGCTCAAGACCTACCCGAATGTCAGCCAGTTCTGGACCTACGAGCCCAAGGCCTTCCTCGCCGCGCCGGTGTATTCGCGCAATGTGCCTGAGGCGAAGAATCTCGAGCCTTGAGCCCGCAAAGAACGGCCTGTCCAAGCTGGCATTACTCCGTTGACTGCTGATCGATACAAAATGCCGCTGCGGCGGCATTTTGTTTGCGCGCATGTTCGATAAGCCCCTCGCCTTCTGGTTAGTCCAGAGTCTCAACAGCCTGTCGCTTGGCGGGCTGCTGTTTCTGTTGTCGGCAGGCTTCTCGCTGATCTTTGGCCTGATGCGCATCGCCAATCTGTCGCACGGCGCCTACTTCATGCTCGGTGCCTACATTGGCTTGTCGGCGCTGCGCGCCGGTGCCAACTTTGCAGTGGCGATGTTGGCCGCGGGGCTGTCGATTGCGCTTCTCGGCGGTCTGGTCGAGCGCTTTGTGATTCGCCGTCTCGCTACCAATCCGCTCGGGCAAGTGTTGGCGACGCTTGGCATCGCCTTCATCATCGCTGATGGTTGTTTGCTGATCTGGACCGGTGACCCGCAGCAGTTGGCGACGCCGGCTTTTTTGCGCGGCGTGTTCGAGGTCGCTGGTGCCAAGTTTCCGATCTACCGCGTTGCCGTGATTGGCGTTGCCATCGTGTTCGCGATTGCGCTTTGGTTGTTGCTGGAGAAGACCCGCATCGGCGCGATGATTCGCGCCGGGGTCGATGACATGGAAATGGCGCGCGGCGTCGGGATTCCGGTGTCGTTGCTGTTCACCACCGTGTTTTGTCTTGGTTCGTTCCTCGCCGGTGTGGGCGGTGTACTGGGCGGGCCGATTCTATCGGTGTATCCGGGGCTGGATACCGACATGCTGCCGCTTGCTTTGGTGGTCGTGATCCTCGGTGGCGTTGGCAGCCTCGCTGGCGCGTTTGTGGGCAGCTTCATCATCGGCTTCATCTACACCTTCGGGCAAACCCTGATACCGGATCTCGCCTACATGATTTTGTTTTTGCCGATGATCCTCGTGCTGGCGCTGCGCCCGCGCGGGCTGTTTGGACGCATCACGGCATGAACCGCAAGGGCCTTGCCGCGTTTGCCATCGTGCTGGTCGTCCTACCGCTAACCGGTGGCGACTACTACATCAATCTTGGCAGCCAGATTTTGATCGCAGCCGTGTTTGCGTTGAGCCTCAACTTGCTCGTGGGTTACGGCGGTCTCACTTCGCTCGGCCACGCCGCTTACATGGGCGTATCGGCCTATGTGTCGGGCTGGCTGTTTCTCAAATTTGGCATGGGGCATTTGGCCTCGGCACCGATTGCGTTGTTGTTCACCACGGCAATGGCGGCGCTGTTCGGTTTGATTGCCCTGCGCGCATCCGGTATCGGCTTTTTGATGATCACCCTCGCGCTCGGACAGGTGCTGTGGGGCCTCGCGTTTCGCTGGGTCGAGGTGACCAATGGCGACAATGGCTTGTCGGGTCTCACGCGGCCTGCGCCATTTGGCATCAATCTCGATGGTGCGCAGGCGTTCTACTGGTTCACCTTGGTTATTTTTGCCGTGTCATTTGCTTGCATCATCGCGTTTGCCAACTCGGCCTTCGGTGCCGTGCTGCGCGGTACGCGCGACCAGCCAAGGCGCATGCTGGCACTCGGCCACAACGTGTGGATGGTGCGCTATGTCACCTTCATCACGGCGGGATTCTGGGCGGCGGTGTCGGGCCTGTTGTTCGTCTGGTATCACAAATTCATTCACCCGCATGCGCTCGGCCTTACCAACTCGGCCGAAACCTTGTTGATGGTGATTGCCGGTGGCTCGGGCACTTTGGCGGGGCCGATTGTCGGTGCGGCGATTGTGGTGTTGCTCAAAAACTATGTGTCTGCGTTTGTTGAGCGCTGGACCATGCTGCTCGGGTTCGTGTTTTTGATCATCGTGCTGTTCATGCCTGACGGACTGGTACCTGGCGTAAAACGGCTCTGGGAGCGCTTCTTCGGGCGATCCGGCAGCAGCCCTGCTGCGCCTGCGGACAAGGCCGCAGGGGCCAAGCCATGACCCTTGCCCTCGAAATCAAAGGTCTCGCCAAGTCCTTTGGCGGTTTGCCTGCCACCAACGATGTCTCGCTTGCAATTGAAGCGGGCGAGCGCCGCCTCATCATCGGCCCCAACGGTGCCGGCAAGACCACATTGTTCAACCTCATCACCGGGGATCTGTCGGCCGATGCCGGGTCGATCAAGTTGTTCGGCGCAGAAGTGGTGCGCCTGCGCACCGATGAGCGTGCGCAGATGGGGCTGGCGCGCACCTTCCAGATCATCACGCTGTTCCCCAGGGACACACTGGCGCACAACGTCGTGCTCAGTCTGCTCGCGCGCACGCCGTCACGCTGGAATGCCTTTGCGGCCCTCACTGCACGCCGCGATCTCTACGTGCGTGCGCGTGAAGTGCTGGCCGGGGTCGGACTGGAAGCGAGTGCAGATCGTCCGCTCGCGCAGGTGTCGTATGGCGAAAAGCGCCGCGTCGAAATTGCGATGGCGCTGGCGCAATCCCCCAAATTGCTGTTGCTCGACGAGCCGCTGGCAGGCCTGTCAATGGAAGAGCGCCAGACTGTGCAGGCGCTGCTCGCGGCGATTCCGCGCGATATCACCATCATCATGATCGAGCACGACATGGACACCGCGCTGGCGTTTGCCGAGCGCATCACGCTGCTGCATTACGGCAAGGTGATTGTCGAAGGCACGCGCGCTGAAGT
>JANNCZ010000955.1:0-2153 GCA_031387185.1 Burkholderiales bacterium | reverse complement strand
GACGCTGGCCACCATGTTTGCCGGCATGCAGGCGGCCGGGCGCTGGAGCGAAACACGCGGCGACAACGTGCTCGACACCGGCGCGCCCTGGTACGACACCTACGAGACGAAGGATGGCAAGCATGTCGCCATCGGCTCGATCGAGCCGAAGTTTTATGCAGATCTGCTCGAGCGCATGGGCCTTGCCGCTGCAGAGTTGCCCAAGCAGCTCGACCGCGCCGGCTGGCCGGTGCTGCGCGCGCGCTTCGCCACGACCTTCAAAACCAAAACCCGCGATGAGTGGGATGCCGTGTTCAAGGATTCAGACGCCTGCTTCGCGCCCGTGCTAACTTTCACCGAGGCACGCGCGCATCCGCACATGACAGCACGCAACACCTTCACCACCGTGGGCAAGATCAGTCAGCCCGCTCCGGCACCGCGCTTCTCGCGCACGCCAGGAATGATTAGTGGCGCACCACCCGAGCGTGGCGGGCAGGGGCATGATGCGTTGGAAGCATGGGGCTTCTCTCCAGACGAAATAAAATCACTTGCGACGCAGGGTCTTGGCTGTCAGTAGCGTCAGTGCCGCGCGCCACCTCCTCTGCCTTCCCCTCCGCCTGACCTTCCTCTTCATTCTTCCCGGACTGCACTCACATGACCGCTCGCTTCACTGGCATTCTTTCGCCCGTCGTCACTCCTTTCAATGCCGATGGCAGCCCCGACCCGGTGCGCTTCGAAGCGCACTGCCGCTGGCTGCTCGCCAACAACGTCGGCCTCGCGATCTTTGGCACCAACTCGGAGGCCAACTCGCTGTCGGTGGACGAGCGCATGATGCTGCTGGAATACTTGGTGGCCAAGGGGCTGGACCCCAAACGCATGATGCCCGGCACCGGGTGTTCCTCGATCAGTGATTCGATCAAGCTTTCTGCGCACGCCGTCAAATTGGGTTGCGCGGGTACGCTGATGCTGCCGCCGTTCTACTACAAAGGCGTCTCCGACGAAGGGCTGTATCGCAACTACGCGCAGATCATCGACAAGGTGGCAGACGATCGCCTACAGATTTACCTGTATCACATCCCGCCGGTGTCGCAGGTGCCGATCACGCTCGCCCTGATCGAACGCCTGCTCAAGGCTTACCCGAAAAATATCGCCGGCATCAAGGATTCATCGGGCGACTGGAACAACACCAAGGCCGTACTTGACGCCTTTGCCAAGCAGAACTTCCACGTCTTCGCCGGCAGCGAAACCTTCTTGCTCGCCAACCTGCGTAACGGCGGCGCGGGTTGCATCAGCGCTACTGCCAACGTCAACCCGGCGCCGATCCACAAGCTCTACGCCGAATGGAAAAACGCCGACGCCGATGCACAGCAGGCTGCGCTTGATGTCATCCGCATGGACTTCCAGAAATTTCCGATGATCCCTGCGCTCAAAGCTGCGGTGGCGCATTGGCAGGGTGATGCCGATTGGGCGCGCGTGCGTCCGCCGCTGGTGGAATTGACCGGGCAGCAAGTGAGCGACATGACCACGGCACTCAAGGGCCACGGCTTTGACATGCCGGGGTTGGGCAAGTCGTAAGACGCCGGCGCGCCGGTACTTTATCCGCCGCGCACAACTTTCTCTTTCATGGTCACGAATTCCTCAGCCGCCGTCGGGTGAATGCCGACGGTCTCATCAAACTGCTGTTTGGTGAGACCGGCCACCACCGCAATGCCGATGCCCTGAATGATCTCGGGCGCATCCGGCCCCACCATGTGGGCGCCGACGACTTTTTGTGAAGCAGCGTCAACCAGCAGCTTCATGTAGGTCTTTTCGCTGCGCCCCGACAGCGTGTGCTTCATCGGGCGAAAGGTAGACTGATAGACCTCGACCTTGCCGTATTTTGCGATGGCCTGTGATTCAGTATCACCCACGGTGCCGACGGGCGGCTGGCTGAACACCGCGCTCGGTATATTGTTGTGCGTCACCGAAACCGGTCGCGCGCCAAACAGGGTTTGCGCAACCGCCTGACCTTCGCGGATCGCGACCGGGGTCAGTTGCACACGATTGGTCAGGTCGCCGACCGCATAGATGTTGTCAACCGAGGTGCGCGAGTACTGGTCTACCACCACGGCGCCGCCTGCGTCGAGCGTGACGCCGGTTTGTTGCAGCCCGAGGTTGGCGGTGTTGGGGGTGCG
>JANNCZ010000948.1:0-2344 GCA_031387185.1 Burkholderiales bacterium | reverse complement strand
CACTACATGGGTTGTTCGACCTTCGCCAACTACACCGTGCTGCCAGAAATCGCACTTGCGAAAATTCGCGAGGACGCACCGTTCGACAAGGTCTGCTACATCGGCTGTGGCGTCACTACCGGCATCGGCGCGGTGATCAACACGGCGAAAGTCGAGCCGGGCGCCAACGTGGTCGTGTTCGGCCTTGGCGGCATCGGGCTCAATGTGGTGCAGGGCGCGCGTCTGGCCGGCGCCAACATGATCGTCGGCGTCGATCTCAACCCGGCGCGCAAACCTCTGGCCGAGAAATTCGGCATGACCCACTTCGTCAACCCGAAAGACGTGGGGGGCGATGTCGTCGCGCATCTGGTCGAACTCACCGGCGGTGGCGCCGACTACAGCTTCGAGTGCATCGGCAACGTCGAAGTGATGCGCCAGGCACTCGAATGCTGCCATCGCGGCTGGGGCGTGTCGGTGATCATCGGCGTGGCCGGTGCCGGGCAGGAGATCAAGACGCGGCCGTTCCAATTGGTGACCGGGCGCATCTGGAAGGGCACGGCCTTCGGTGGCGCACGCGGTCGCACCGACGTGCCGAAGATCGTCGATTGGTACATGGATGGCAAGATCAACATCGACGATCTGATCACCCACATCATGCCCCTGCAGGACATCAACAAGGGGTTCGATCTGATGCACTCTGGCGAGTCGATCCGCAGCGTAGTGGTGTTCTAGGCGCCGGCGTGGCACAGCGGAACGTCTCGGCGAGCAGATTCGCGTCGAGACCGAGCGCTGGGCACGTGTGATCAAGGCGAACAACATCAAGGCAGAGTGATCGGCTGTTGACGCTGACTGACGCCGCCTGCTGCTGCCTGTTGCTGCCTGTTGCTGCCTGTCGCCGCCTGCTTCGGGACCCTACGTCAGCTTAGGTTCCGCCTCGCGCATCAAGGCAATCTGCTCGCGCAGTTCCTGCACCCGCTCTTCCCAATAGCGCTGGGTGTTGAACCACGGAAACGCAGCAGGAAACGCCGGGTCATCCCAGCGCCGTGCCAGCCACGCCGAGTAGTGCAACAGCCGCAAAGTACGCAGGGCTTCGATCAAGTGCAGCTCACGGTCATCGAACTCGCAGAAATCTTCGTAACCCCGCAGAACCGCATCCACCATGGGTTTGCGCTCGGTCTTGTCGGACGGGAACAGCATCCATAGATCCTGAATGGCGGGGCCGTTGCGGGCGTCGTCGAAGTCGACGAAGTGCGGGCCGCCGGGTGTGGCCGTGACATTGCCATCGGCGCCGCCGGCTTCGCTCCACAGCACGTTCCCGATGTGGCAATCACCATGCAGGCGAATGGTGCGGATGCCGCTGCCTGCGCCGGTATCACCGTTGCCGCCGGCGAATTCTGCACTGCCGGCGCGCTCATAGCAATGCGCGACATCATCGAGCGCTTGCGCCACCACGCTGCGCCACGCGTCTTTCAGATTCGGCGGAATGAAGTCGTGCGCGAGCAGCCAGTCGCGCGGCTCGATGCCGAACGTCTGCGCATTGAGCGCCGGTCGGGCAACAAAGGGCATGCGTGCGCCGACGGCGTGGATGCGGCCCATGAAGCGGCCGAGCCATTCGAGCACGGACTTGTCATCCAGATTCGGCGCGCGCCCGCCCTTGCGTGGAAACACGGCAAAACAAAATCCAGCGAACTTGTGAAGTGTTTTGCCATTGAAGGCTGTTGCAGCCACCACGGGTATTTCCTGCTCGACAAGTTCACCGACAAACGCATGCTCTTCGAGAATCTGCGCGTCGCTCCAGCGCCCAGGCCGGTAAAACTTGGCGATCACCGGTGCAGCACCGTGCAGCCCGGCTTGATACACGCGGTTCTCGTAAGAGTTGAGCGCGAGCAGGCCGCCGGTGCAGGGCAGGCCAAGGCTCTCCAATGCATCGAGCACCACGTCGGGCGTGAGGCCGGCGTAAGGAGTGAGGCTCGCGTTGGTTGCCGTCCGCGCGCCGGGGGCGTGGTTAACGGTTGGTGCGCTGTCAGCGTTCATTGCCGTGCGCTGGCTGTATGGAGATGGTCACGGAGTGCCGAAGTCCACGGCAGTACAGCAGTACGCCGCGTCAAAACGGCGTTCCCCCCAGAAAAACGGAACAAGGTGCATTACGGAAACCCTTGGTGGAAGCGGCATTACAGAACCATCCGGTCTAAGAGGCGCATGGATCGGACTTCTTCGGCCATCGTGCTGCTTCCATTCCATGCTGTTCGAACATGGCGGCGGCTGCGGGTGACTTCAAATAGTTCACCCAGGCGCGCGCGGCTTCTGCCTGTCTGGCCACTGCGTGAATGCCTGCCGTGAATACCGTCGTATATTGAATCTCATC
>JANNCZ010000935.1:0-3023 GCA_031387185.1 Burkholderiales bacterium | reverse complement strand
TTGGCCGAGGCCGTGGTGTGATCGACCAGCACCGCGCCTTTTTTCATGCCGGCCAGCGCGCCGTTGTCGCCGAGGATGACAGAGCGTAAATCGTCGTCATTGCCGACGCAGCAGGCGACCACGTCCGCATCCTTGGCCGCTTCGCGCGGCGTCGCGGCCGCTTTTGCGTCACCGGTGCCGCCGTGCTTCTTCGCCCACTCGGCAGCTTTGGCAGCGGTGCGGTTGTAGACCGCGACGCGATGGCCCGCGCCCTTCAAGTGGCCGGCCATCGGGTAGCCCATTACGCCGAGGCCGATGAAAGCGGTTTTGCATGCGGGGACGGGGTCGTATTGTTTGGTCATGGAGAGTCTCGTGGAGAGGATTCGAAAGAGGAGGCCCGGGGGATGCAAGGCGGGATGCAGGGTCCGGGATGCAGGAAGGCGGGCAAGTTTACTTGATGCTGCATCCGCGCCCGCTGCTGCGGCGTACAACCGTGCATGCTTACCCGCCAGGACCAGCCATGAATCATTCGCGCAATGCCTGCGGTGCCCGCAGTGCCCGCAGTGCCCGCAG
The DNA here is from genome assembly GCA_031387185.1 of Burkholderiales bacterium. GTDB lineage: Bacteria > Pseudomonadota > Gammaproteobacteria > Burkholderiales > JAEUOS01 > CANJDH01. The sequence continues at coordinate 2,471 of JANNCZ010000935.1, read as the reverse complement.
TGCTCTGTTTGCCGCCACCATTCTCGCCGCCATCGGCAGCGGTGCAGCGGCAGCCGCCTGCTCCGCCGTCAGCCCGCCACACACCCTCGCGCTTGCCGAGCTGTATACGTCTGAAGGCTGCGACAGTTGCCCGCCAGCCGATCGCTGGATGAGCGGCCTCAACGCGCGCGGCCTTGGCGCCGACAAGGTCGTGCCGCTCTCGCTGCACGTGGACTACTGGGACTACATCGGTTGGAAGGATATGTTCGCGCAACCGCAATTCACCGAGCGTCAGCGTCAGATTGCGCGCCTCGCCAACAGCACGCTGGTCTATACGCCGCAGGTGGTGCTGGCAGGGCGTGACTTTCGCGGCTGGGCCGGCGGCGGGTTTGATTCACAAGTAAAGACCATCAACGCCAAGCCCGCGCGTGCCGAGATCCAATTGGCATTGGAGGTGGTCGAAGGCAAGGTTAACGTGACGGCCAACGCGGCGGTCAAGTCCGCCGGCGCTGCAGGTGCCGCAGGTGCAACAGGCACCAAGCCGCAACTATTCGTCGCGCTGATTCAAAACCGCATCGTCAGCCCGGTCAAGGCCGGCGAAAACCGCGGCGTCACCCTCAAGCACGACTACGTCGTGCGCGAATGGCTCGGCCCGTTAGCGCTCGGCGCAGATGGCAAAGCGCGTCTGGAAAAAATCATAACCCCGCCAAAAAGAGCTCCCACCAACGATCTTGGCGTGGTGGCATTTGTGCAGGACGGGGCAAGCGGGGAGGTGCTGCAGGCGCTCAAGCTGGAGGCTTGCAAGTCATAGAAGCGAACGTTCAATATTTTTTGCGCCACAGGTTCGTCGAACAATCAGTTCGGATCGTGACTTCGTACGGCTTGACATCGTGCGTCAAGCGTGAACTTCGATGAATTCGCTTGACGAATGCGGCTCCGGAATCGGAATGCCGTCTTCCTGCATGCCTTCCAAATGAAACGCAATGGCTTCATGAATCAGTTTTGAAACTTCGTCGCGGGTGTCGCCCACTGCGATGCAGCCAGGAAGGTCCGGGACGTACGCACCGAAGCTAGTAGGGCCTTGCTCAATGACAACCAGGTATTTCATTTGTGCCTCACCGCTTAAGATCTGCCTGTTTGAGTGCGCTGTTGAGCGTGCCAATGGGTACATCGACGCTGGGTTTGCCTGACACAGTCACGGTCCCGGTCTTGGCCGGGTGATGATACTGGCGATGACTGCCACGCTGTCGAACCCGGAACCAACCGTCCGACTCGAGCAACGCGATCAATTCGTTCACCTTCATGGGCATAACCGAAGCATCGCATAAATCGGCGGTGGACGCATCACGTTGCAGTGAGCTGCGCACGGCACCCGCCCTCGCGCCAAACGCCCCACATTCTTTCGTGCGAAAGTACGGGCCTCATCCGCACAGCCGCCCGCACCGGGCCAGACCCGCATGATGCCGACAACGCCCGCCGCACCATCCATCTCCGCCAGCCCGCTCACCGGCGTCTTCCCGATCGCGCCGACGCCATTCACTGCGGCGGGCGAGTTGGATTTGCCCGGCATGCGCCGCGTGCTCGACTGCATGATCGATCAGGGCGTCGATGGCATTTGCATTCTCGCCAATTATTCAGAACAATTTTTGCTCACCGATGCCGAGCGCGACACGCTGCTTGATCTGTGCCTTGAGCAAGTGGCCGGGCGCGTGCCGGTAATCGTGACGTGCAGCCATTTCGCCACACGCATTGCCGCTGCGCGCGCCAAACGCGCGGTGGAGGCCGGTGCGCAAATGCTGATGCTGATGCCGCCGTATCACGGCGCTTCGCTGCGTGCCGATGAGCGCGGCATCGTCGAACATTTCGCTGCTGTCGCGGCGGCAGCGGTGGCATCGAACGGTACCGCCGTACCGCTGATGGTGCAGGACGCGCCGCTTTCCGGCGTGACGCTCCCGGTGCCGCTGCTCACGCGCCTCGCGCTCGAGGTGCCGCAGGTGCGCTATTTCAAGATTGAAGTCGCGAACGCGGCGGCGAAATTGCGCGCGCTGATCGAGGCCGGGGTGGAGGCAGCGCGCAAAGGGGGTAGCGGCACGGGCAGCAGCGGGGGCGGAAGTGGTGGCGGGAAGGCGCCCGGCGATCCATCTGCAGCGTCGCCCATCGCCGGGCCGTTCGACGGTGAAGAGAGCATCACCCTGATGGCCGATCTCGACGCGGGCGCTACCGGCACCATGCCGAGTGCGTTGATCCCCGATTTGATCGGGCCGGTGGTGCGCGCCTATTTGGGCGGCCAGCGCGACGAAGCCGCGACACTCTACGCGCGCATCCTGCCGCTCATCAACTATGAAAACCGCCAATGCGGCCTGCGTGCCTGCAAGACGGTGATGATGGAAGGCGGTGTGATTGCGAGTGATGCAGTGCGCCATCCCCTCGAAGCCATGCATCCGGCCACGCGCGCAGGCTTGCTCGAGTTGGTGCGTGAACTCAATCCTGTC
>JANNCZ010000925.1:0-5669 GCA_031387185.1 Burkholderiales bacterium | reverse complement strand
CCACGCCCGCTGCCACCGCCGCGTGCAGGTCCTCTTCGCGCGTGATGCCGCACACCTTGATGCGTGTGCGGCTCATGCGGCAACTCCTGGCAGATAGCGTGCGCCAAACGCCGGCAAGCCCCACTGCGCATCGTAGTCAATTCCAGAGAGGTATAAACCGGCCGGCGAAAACGTGGGTGCTGCCAGCTCGCGCGCGCGGCTGGCAAGCACGTCTGCGATCCACGCCGGCTCGCGCTTGGCGCAACCGACGTAGACCAAAGAACCGACAACATTTCTGACCATATGATGCAGGAAGGCGTTGGCTTCGATGCTGAATTGAAGCACATCGCCATCGCGGCGAATGGCGAGACGGGTCACGCGACGCACCGGCGATTTGGCCTGGCACGCGGCAGAGCGAAACGCCGAGAAGTCGTGCCCGCCCACCAAGTGCGCTGCGGCCAAACGCATGCGCTCTACATCGAGGGGGTGATGAAACCAGCCCATCGTTTGAGTGCCAAGGGCCGGACGCACAGCGCGATTAAGCAGCCAATAGTCGTAGCGCCGTGCGGTGGCACTGAAGCGCGCATGAAAGGTATCCTCCACCGGCACCGCCCATTGGATCGCGATGTCACGCGGCAGGTGGGTGTTGACGCCCTTAACCCAGGCGCCGGCAGGGCGTGCAGCGGTGGTATCGAAATGCACGACTTGCGCGTGTGCGTGGACGCCGGTGTCGGTGCGGCCCGCGCAGACTACTCGCACGGGCTCACCAGCGATCACCTGCACCGCCTGTTCCACCGCGTCCTGCACGGTGCGCCCGCCCGGCTGCGATTGCCAGCCGAGATACGCGGCACCGTGATATTCAATTCCGAGGGCGATACGCATGGCGGTAGTCACGCGTCTAGGCGGCCGACATCGGCCCTTACCGTACCCGGGAAGAAAAACGGGTGGCCAAGGCCACCCGTCTTAGTCTTCAAGTGCACAAGCCTGCACAAACCTAAGTAACGCGAGCCGGAATTTCAACCAAGTCCGGAAATCAGCTTTTGCGCCTCGGCCTTTTGGGCACTGCTGCCCTCGGCCAGCACTTCCCTGAGCAATTCCTTGGCACCGTCCTTGTCACCCATCTCCTGGTAAGCCTTGGCCAAGTCGAGCTTGGTCGCCACATCGTCCGATGGCGCCGGCTCGGTGCTACCGCCCGCGTCCGGCAGGTCCAGCGATACGGAGCCGAAATCGAAATCAATGCCGTTGCCGCTCACAGCCGGGGCTGCTGCGGGCTTAACGGCAGCGGCCATCGGTGCGGCTGGCGCACTTGATCCCAGATCAAAATCAAAGTCCACGCTCATGCCGGCATCAGCCTGTGGCGCTGCGGCACCCGCCGGTGCCAACTCCATCGTCTTGTCGGCCGGACCAAGACCAGAATCCTGCGCGATCGGCGCATCAATGATGAGCGTACCTTGAGGGGAAAAATCCGACGGCGGTGCAGGAGCTGCCACCACCGGCGGTGGAGCAGCCGGTGCGGGAGCCGCGGGCGCATCGCCGAAACCGAGGTCAAAATCAATCGACGGTGCCGCTGGCGAAGAAGCCGCGACATTAAACCCCAGATCGGGTGCTGCGGAAGCCGGGGCCGCACTATCGCCGCCCAAATCAAAGTCGAGGTCAATGGAGGCCGGCGTTTGCCCCTGCATGGATTCGAGGGCGACTGTTTTGGTCAACGGATCGTCAGCGGAAAGTGTTGCTGCGCCCGGTCCGCCGAACACCGGCATGGTGACCGTCTTGTCGTTGGCTGACGCTGCAGCACTGGCCGCAGCGGCCAGCGCACCACCGGCCAGAGCGACGGTTGACATTGAGTCGCCGCCAGCCAATGCGGCACCACCTGCACCGCCGCCGTAAAGGGCATTGGCGGGATCAATTGATTTGCCCAGAGCGGCCGCCCGTTCCCACTGTTCACCCGTGCCGCCGGTGGCTACATGCAGTTCATTCGCCGTATTGCCAAACGACGCAGCATCACCACGCTGGCTGTAAATTTCCAGCAGCTTCATGCGCACGGTCTGGCGATTGGGATCCTTCTGCAGGGCCTCTTTGAGAATCTCTTCAGCTTGTGCATCACGGCCATAGGCCATGTACACATCTGCCTCGGCGACAGGATCGACCTCGTCAGTGTCTACTGCGGCACTGCCGGAAGTCGAAAAATCACTCTGGAACGAACTATTGCCAGTGTCGATACTTTGTCCGCCGGTGTTGCCAAAGACAGAATTGGCCTTCAGGTCACCTCCGGTGACGATGCTGTTCTGGAAACCAGTGGCCGCGTCTTTGCGCTTGCGGCGCACAGCGTAGGCAGCATAGCCGCCGAGCAGTGCCAACACGCCGCCGCCGCCCGCAAGATAGAGCGGGTTGTCAAGAAATTCATCCGCCAGACTTGGTTCCGGCTTGGGGGGGGGCGGAGGAGGTGCGGCCCTCTTGGGTTCCGGCTTGGCGTCCAGCGTGGGAGCGTTAGCTTTCGGTGCATCAACCTTCGGGGCATCAGCCTTCGACGCATCAACCCTGGGTGCATCCACTTTTGGCACATCGCCCTTGCTAAGCGCGGTGGCATCGGCGGCTTTGGGCGGATCAACTGGCTTCGCAGCAGGCGCTTTGGCGGGATCAGCAGCTTTCGCTGGTTCTGGAGCCTTATCGGCCGCTTTCGCTGCTGCCGCAGGCACCTGAGCGGGGCCGGGTGCAGGAACCAGCGCAGCCTTGGGTGCCTCCGCTTTTGGCGCTTCAAGTGGCTTAGTGGCCACCGCAGGTGCTGGTGCCGCGACTGCAGCCGTGGGGGCCGCTTTCGGGGGGTCAGCCTTTGCGGGCGCTGCTGGCGGTGCCGTCACCGGCCCCTGCGCAATCTGCGGGCCTTTGGCTTGCGCGCCCTTCTGCAAATCGGCCAAGCTCTGATTCTTGATCTCTGCGAGTTTTTGCAGATCCTTGACATTGCGCTCGAGCTCAGCCTGACGCGCTTTGGCGTCACGCAACTCACGCTCTTTGGAGATACGGTCTTCCGTGCCGGCACGCGGTTTGGGCGCGCCTTTGGCTGCAGCCGCAGGGTCGGCTTTGGACAGTTTGAGCTGATCGCCGGTTGCACCCGGTGTGGCCTTGTCTTCCACGCGCGCGGTAATACGGCCACGCGCCTCTCGCTTCTCCGGTGCAGGTTTGGCCGCCGGGGCCGCTTGCGCGCCGGCGGCAAGTTTTTCTGAATACGCCTTCCAGTCCGCTGACTGCGCTGCCACCAAACGGTTGGCGTCGGCCGGTGCGACCGCCGCTGCCGCTTCCCTATCGGGGATCGAGAGAATCACGCCGCTCTTGAGGCGATTGACATTGCCGCCAACAAAGGCGTCCTGGTTGGCGCGCTGAATCGCGATCAGCATCTGATCGAGCGTCACGCCGTCAGCCAAAGCCTGGCGCGCGATCTTGCCTGCGGTGTCGCCTTTTTTGACTTCGTAACTGCCGCTAGCCGGTGCTGCCTTGGGCTGCGCGGTGGGGCGTATGGGTACGGGCGTGGCGACAGGGGCTGGCGCAGGTGCGAGTGCGGGCTGTACTACCGGCGGCACCGGCTTGGGTTCGGGCGCGGCAGGCGGCGGCGCTGGCGGTTGCGCCGGACGCATATCGACCGGGTCGAGCAGAAAAGTGTACTCGCGCAGCAAGCGGCCGTTGGCCCAAGTCAACTCCACCAGCAAATCGACAATCGGGTCATTTACCGGCGTGTTGGAGGTGAGGCGCACGAAGTACTGGCCGTCAGCACGGCGCTCTACCACCATACGCACATTGAGCAACGAGGCGTTGAAATCGCGCCCGGCGTCGCGGTAAGCGGCGGGTGAACCCAGACGTGCCGCCAGGCTGCCTGCCTCCTCACGCGAGACCGACGTGAGGTCAATCTCGGCGCGCAGTGGCTCACCGAGGCCGGACGTGACATTGATGCGTCCCAGACCAGCGGCATACGCCGGAGAAACCAGCACAGCGCTCGACAAAGCCAGAGCGGTGGCGGCAACAATTTTCTTGAGTTTGAGTTGTCTCACGGTGTGAACCCCCGGCTCCCTGTTAACCCGACCAAACACTTCGCGTCACCTGGGCGGCCAATATTGTCTCTGGCTCGTATGTTACCTGCGTTACGTGCAACGGCCTGCGAATGTTGAATTCTGCCGGAAATACCAACAAAACCCTTGCTGCGCCCACGCGGCGACCGACAGGGTGATTTCCAATTTATGAAGGTAACATCAAAAGGTTAGCGATGCAAGCTAAGTAGCGACTTGAAGTGTGACCAGTGGCAGAATTGTTGTGCTCCCGATGCAATCGGCCCACGCCACCGCCCGAACCAGCCGGTGCCACCCGAACCAGCCGGTGCAACCCGTTCCGCTGGGTTCCAGCCTTGTATCCCTTGTATCCCTTGCCTTGTATCCCTTGCCTTGTATCCCCTTGGTGCCGGACACCCGGTGCGGACGGGAAACGGGTTCCGGTGCACAGAGCGTAGTACTCCTGATGCCGATCCCATCAACCCACCAAAATTCGCAACATGCGCCGCAATGGTTCCGCCGCCCCCCACAGCAGCTGGTCACCCACCGTAAAGGCCGACAAATACTGCGGCCCCATCGCCATTTTGCGCAACCGTCCGACCGGCGTTTCCAGGTGTCCAGTGACTGCTGCGGGCGACAAGCTCTTCACGGTCGCCTCACGCGTGTTCGGAATCACCTTTGCCCACGGATTGGCTGCCGCCAGCATGCCTTCAATTTCGTCCAGCGGCACGTCGCGTTTCAATTTGATCGTCAGCGCCTGTGAATGGCAGCGCATCGCGCCAATGCGTACGCACAGCCCATCCATCGGGATCGGCGTTTTCTCCAGACCCAGAATCTTGTTGCCCTCGGCCCCCCCCTTCCACTCTTCCTTCGACATGCCGTTGCCCAGGTCTTTGTCGATCCAGGCAATCAGGCTGCCGGCCAGGGGAACGCCGAAGTGATCCACCGGAAACGCATTGCTGCGCATCGACGCTGCCACATCACGGTCAATGTCGAGAATCGCCGACGCCGGATCAGCCAAACCGGTTTTAGCCACACCGTGCAGCGCCCCCATTTGTGCCAGCAGTTCGCGCATGTTCTGCGCGCCGGCGCCGGATGCCGCTTGGTAGGTCATCGCCGTCAACCATTCGACCAGATTGGCTTTGAACAGGCCGTCGAGCGACATCAGCATCAGGCTCACCGTGCAGTTGCCACCGATGTAGTCCTTGACGCCGCTGGTGAGGGCATTTTTGATTACCGGCATATTCACCGGGTCGAGGATGATGACCGCATCGTCCCTCATGCGCAATGCTGATGCGGCATCGATCCAGTAGCCGTTCCAGCCAGCAGCGCGCAGCTTTGGGTAAACCTCGTTGGTCCAGTCACCACCCTGGCAGGTGATGACAATGTCCATCTTTTTCAGGTCATTGACACTGCCTGCATCGAGCAGTTTGCCGGTCGATTTGCCGTTGATGACCGGCCCGTCGCGGCCTGCAGCGGAGGTCGAGAAAAATACCGGCTCGATGTGGGCAAAGTCGCCCTCATCCTGCATGCGCTGCATTAGCACGGAACCGACCATGCCGCGCCAGCCAACCAATCCTACTTTTTTCATGATGTCACCTTGTGTTTCAGTTGCGGAAATTTTCCCGGGAATGGAACTTCGGTTCCTGCTCCCGT
>JANNCZ010000483.1:0-5169 GCA_031387185.1 Burkholderiales bacterium | reverse complement strand
CCTCAAGGAGCCGGTCAACGACGGCCTGCCCGAAACGCTCGAACAGGTCGTCACCCACTATGGACACCGCACCTTCAAGCTCAAGGTGGGCGGCAACCTCGATGCCGACCTGGCACGCCTGAGGGCGATTGCCGCAGTGCTTGATCAAGCCGATGCGCCCTACCGGGCCTCGCTCGACGGCAATGAGCAGTACGAGAACGCGGAGCAGGTGCAGGCGTTGCTGGCGCGCATGCGCGGCACACCGGCCCTGCAACGTCTGGTCGCGTCGATCCTTTTTGTGGAGCAGCCAATTGGCCGGAAAACGGCTCTGGAAGCCGATTTCCGCGGCAATGCACTGGGCCTGCCGGTGATCATCGACGAATCCGATGGCACCCTTGACACCTTTGTCGCGGCGCGCGCGCGTGGCTACAGCGGTGTATCGAGCAAGACCTGCAAGGGCCTCTACAAGTCGATCCTCAACGCAGCACGGTGCGCGCGCTGGAACACCGTGCAAGATCAGACGCGCTTCTTCATGTCGGCGGAAGACCTGACCACGCAGGCGGGACTCTCAGTGCAACAAGACCTCGCCCTCGTCAACCTGCTTGGCATCAGCCATGTCGAACGCAACGGCCACCACTATGTAAACGGCATGGCCGCACTGCCCGTCATGGAGCAACAAGCCTTTTTTGCGGCCCACCCCGACGTGTACGAGCGCTCCCACGGTGCCGTACGGCTCAAGATCAGCCAGGGGCGCATCGCGCTCACCTCACTTGACTGCGCCGGTTACGCCAGTGCGGCCATGCCGGATTTTTCTGCAATGAATCCGATTGCGCCAACAAGGCAATCTGCGTAAGTTCTCTTCACGGACTCTTGATGACACTCCAGCGACTCGGCATCATCATGCACGGCGTGACCGGACGCATGGGCATGAACCAGCACCTGATCCGCTCCATCGCGGCGATCCGCGCCAAACGCGGCGTGGCGCAGGACAAACTGTTTTTGCCAGGCTTGGTCAAACTCAAGATGCTGCGCTACGCCGACTTCTTCGGTCGCTGGGTAGATGTGCCGGCCTTGGCGGCGTAGGCAGCAGATGGCTGGCAGTGCTGAAACTGGTCCTTACCGGCTGACATCAAAGAGCAATCCATGACGGAGCAGCTGCTGACCCCACGGATGCATTCTATCGAGGCGCCCCTTCGACTCGAAGACCGGCGAAGCATTGGTCTAGAATCGTGTACATGCAATACACCTTCCCCTACGCATGGTCCAACCCCACGCTCTCGCAAGAGAAGCTGGCGCTGGCCGTGCTCGAACGCGGATTGTTCGGCGACCTGTGCAAGCTGGCGCTCCAGATCGGTGTGCCTGCCGTTCGCGCCGCGCACAAGCAACTCCCGCCCCATTCCCTGCGTGACGCTGCGCTTGAACGCATGCTGCGCAATATTGAAGCCGGCTTCGCTCAGGATTGATGCGGGCCGGGCGATTGATCCCGGCCAGATTCGGGAATCGGTGAATAGGTGACCGCGTGACCGATTCCGCTTCACCGGGCGCATCACGCATCCCGGGCCTCCCTCCTGCGACAGAAGCGGTGTTTCGGCTGCTCGCGCGACAGCCTTCGCTCGCACCTTTTGTTCTCGTTGGCGGCACCGCGATGGCGCTGCAATGCCGGCATCGCCTGAGCGAAGACCTCGATTTTTGGCTGCCGCAGGGCAAGCTCTCCGATGCAGCCATCCGGCCCGCGTTGGAGTCGGCGCGACAACAAGGATTCGCGTGGGAGTTGGCTACGCCGGCGCACCAGATCAGCGAATTTCGCATCCGCACCGGTGAGTGGCTTGAACATCATGCTCGCGACTATGTAACCGGTGGAGTCAAGGTGCAGTTCTTCGCGCCGCGAGGGGGTGACAACCACTCGTTCATTCCGTTGGCGGAAGGTGCGCAGCGCCACGTCGACGCAGAAGACGGGCGACTGGAAACCACATTCCGCATCATGCCGCTCGACGGCTTGTTCGCCATGAAGTCGCACCTGCTCACCAAACGCCACCGCACGCGCGACATTCTGGACCTTTGGCATTTCATGCGCATGGGCCGTAGCATTGCGGGAATCATTGATGCGGCGCGCAACGAGAACAGTGCTACTAGCGCTGAACACATCATCAGCGTGCTGCGCGGCGATGAGCCGCCGGATCTGCTTGACGAGGGTTTCCATAGCCTCGCACCTGACACCCCAATCGAGCGCGTGCGCGCTGATTTTTGTGGGTGGACCGACGCTTACGAACGCGACGTCGCGCACGCGATCAAGCTTGGCAGCAAGAAATAGAAGTAGCGACACTCATTTGATTGACCAGCCTGAACCCGTTGGTACGCAATACTTTCCGCGCTATGGCTTGTAAATCCGCTCCCACCAATAGTTTCCAAGGCATGCCAAAAGGAGATTGCTATGAACGCACCTGATCGCCTGATTCACCCAAACGGCACCAGCATCACGCTTCCCGCCGCAAACCGCGGGCTGGAAGCATTTCAACTCTCCACCCCGCGCGACTTTCCCTCGCGGCCCTGCGGCGCATTTACACGCATTGCCTACTCGGCTGCCCATGTGGTCGCAGATCCACTCAAAGAGCACGACCCGTGGCTCGATTGCGCGATTGACTGGGATGCCACCATCGCCTATCGCCGCCACTTGTGGACACTCGGCATGGGCGTGGCCGATGCGATGGACACGGCGCAGCGCGGCATGGGGATGGATTGGCCGGCGTCGCTTGAACTGATCCGCCGCTCGATTGATGCGTCCAGGGACATCAAGGGCGCGTTTCTCGCCAGTGGCGCGGGCACTGACCATCTCGCGCCTGAAGATGCAAAATCGATTGACGATGTGATTCGCGCCTATGAAGAGCAGATTGCCGCGATTGAAAAACTCGGCGGCAAGATCATCCTGATGGCGTCGCGTGCGCTGGCACGGGTGGCGACATCGCCGGACGACTATCACCGCGTCTACGACCGCATCCTGTCGCAGGTGAAGGAGCCGGTGATCATTCATTGGCTTGGCGAAATGTTCGACCCCGCGCTCACGGGCTATTGGGGCAATGCCGATCACCTGCTGGCGATGGATGCGGCAGTCGCAGCAATCAATCGCAACGCGGCCAAGGTCGATGGCGTCAAGGTGTCGCTGCTCGACAAGGACAAGGAGATTGCCATGCGCCGCCGTCTTGCGCCCGGCGTGCAGATGTATACCGGGGACGATTTCAATTACGCCGAACTGATCGAGGGCGACGCGCAGGGCTTCAGCCATGCGCTGCTCGGCATCTTCGACGCGATTGCGCCGGCTGCCTCTGCCGCGCTTGGTGCATTGGCGCGCAACGACAGCAAGACCTTCAACGACATCCTCGCGCCCACCGTGCCGCTGTCACGCCACATCTTCAAGGCACCGACGCGCTTCTACAAAACCGGCGTGGTGTTCATGGCGTATCTGAATGGATTGCAAAGCCATTTCACGATGGTGGGCGGGCAGCAGAGCGTGCGCTCGATCCTGCATTTGAGCGAGTTGTTCCGCCTCGCCGACCGTGCGGGACTGTTGCGCGATCCAGATCTGGCATGCGCGCGCATGCGCGCGACTTTGGCTGTGCATGGCGTGGTCTGATTCCAGTTTACGAGGGAGATGTTGATGAAACCGTTGGTACAAGCTATTCTCAGGGCGATTTTATGGGCCGGTCTTGGCCTTTTTGCCGCGCACGCGTCGGCGCAGACCTATCCAAACCGCCCGGTCAAGATCATCATCCCCTTCCCGCCTGGCGGCACGCTCGACATCGTCGGGCGCATGCTGGCACTCAAGCTTGGCGAGCAGACCGGCCAGCAGTTCGTGGTCGAGAACCGCGCGGGCGGCAACGGCACCATCGGTGCGTCAGCGGTAACACAAGCCGCCAACGATGGCTACACCCTGTTGTTCAACGCTTCGACCTTTGTCACCGGGCCGCTGGTGATTGCCAAGCCGCCCTACAGCATCACTGGCGATTTCACCGCCATCGGCCTGGTGGCCAAGGCACCGCTGTCGGTGGCAGTCAACAAAAATTTGCCGGTCACCGACTTGAAGGGGCTGTTCGCGCATGCCAAGGCCAACCCTGGCAAGCTTGGCTTTGCCATTGGCTCGACCGCCTCGGCCGGGCACCTGGCCACCGAGTTGCTCAAGCGCGCGGGTGGCGGCGATTATCTGATCGTGCCCTACAAAGGCTCAACCCCGGCGTATCAGGACTTGATCGGCGGCTCGATTGCCGGCTTTGTTGATCCGGTGCTGGGCGCGGTGCAGCATCACAAGGCGGGCAATTTGCGCATCGTCGCTGTCACGTCGGCTGCGCGCTTGCCGACGCTGCCCGACGTGCCCGCAGTGGCCGAGACGCTGCCCGGATTTGAATTCACCAGTTGGTACGGTCTGTGGGGGCCAGCCAAACTGCCGCAGGACATCACGCAAAAACTCAATGATGAAATCAACAAAGCGCTGGCCGGCGACATGCGCGACAAGTTGCTTGCGCAGGGTATTTTGCTCGGCGGAGGCAGCGTGAGCGATTTCAACAAGTTTCAGCAGGACTACATCACGCAGATGGGCAAGCTTATTTCGGAAGCGAAGATTCGTGTCGAGTAAGAATGCGTCTGACGACGCGCGGCCAAACCTCGGCGCCATCGTCACTGGCAGCAGCAGCGGCATCGGCGCGGCCATCGCGGCGCGTTTGCTCGCCGATGGCTGGCAGGTGACGGGCCTCGACATCGCGCCCGCTTCGATCACGCATGCCGCTTTCACTGCACACGCGGTGGACTTGTCCGATGCCGCTGCCACAGACGCGGCACTGCAAGCCGTGCTCACGCGAAACGTGCCCGGTGCGGTAGTGCATGCCGCCGGTATCCTGCGCGTGGGCCGTGCGGGGTCGCTGCTGCACGCTGACGCTGCGCTGATGTGGCAACTGCACGTCGCCGCCGCGCAACGCATCGCCAATGCCATGTTGCCTGCGATGCAGCAGGCACGTGCGGGACGCATGGTGCTGATCGGCAGCCGCGTATCGCACGGGATTCCCGGGCGCAGTCAATACGCCGCGACCAAGGCCGCACTGGTGTCGCTCGCGCGCAGTTGGGCGGCAGAGAGCATTGCCGCAGGCGTAACCGTGAATGTGATCTCGCCGGCCGCCACGGCAACGCGCATGCTGCAAGACCCGG
>JANNCZ010000465.1:0-2463 GCA_031387185.1 Burkholderiales bacterium | reverse complement strand
TAGGACAGCGCATCGTCATCCTGCACGGCTTTATCAAAAAGTCGCAGAAAACGCCCCTGGCTGATCTGCGCATTGCCAGAAAACGGTTAAAGGAGTTGCATCGTGATTAAGTCGAAACCACATGATTCGTTCGTACCGGTGGCGTTTAATCCGACTGCCTACGTTAAGCGGCGCAGTGCCAAAGACGCAGCGTTCAAATCTGCTTATGCGGCGTTGCAAGACGAATTTGGCGCACTCGATGTTTTGTTGCGCGCCCGCAAGACGGCGGGTCTGACTCAGGCGCAGGTGGCTACGCGCATGGGCATGAACCCCGCATCGTTGGCACGCATTGAAAGCAGTCTGGGCAGCCGCAAGCATTCGCCTTCGCTTGAAACCCTGCGCAAGTATGCGCAGGCGTGCGGCATGCGCTTGACGATCAACCTGGCCGCCGCATAGGCCGGAGAGGCGCATGAATAGACGGTCTACGGCACTGACTGGCCTGAAACCCGCATGAAACTGCGATCCGTGACACCCAGTATTTGCGCTGCCTGCTGTTGCGTTAGCCGCTTCTCTTGCCAGCCCGTATGCGCTGCTTCGAATCCCATTTTCCGGATCTCCTGTAGCAATTTCGTCCGGCTCACGGGGGCTTTCATACACCCTCCACAAACCGGACAGATTACTTGCTTCAAAACCGGACAATTGATTTGCTACTGACCGCCATGAAATTTGCGGATAGAAGAGCCTGCTCAGGTGCCAAACGTAATCGCGAAGCGTTGTTTGGGCTCAGCGCGCTTAAGGGACGCGTCAGCAATGCTAACGCTACGCCCGCATCAACTCCCACAAGCGCGCCGGCGTCACCGGCATCTGCACTTTCGGCGCGCGGTCTTTCATCCCCGCGCGCGCCAGCGCATCGGCCACGGCGTTCACGACCGAGGGCGTAGCACCAATGGTGCCCAACTCGCCCACACCCTTGATACCAAGCAGGTTTGTCAGACACGGCGTCGATTGATCCATCTGCGTCTTGAACGGCGGTGTCATGTCCGCCTTGGGCAGCGTGTAATCCATGAAACTGCCGCTCAACATCTGGCTTGAGTCAGCGTCGTAGACGATCTTTTCGGCGAGCGCCTGGCCAATGCCCTGGATCGCGCCGCCATCGACCTGCCCACGCACGATCATCGGGTTGACCACGCGCCCTACATCGTTGACCGAGGCGTAGGCGACCACCTCGACCTTGCCGGTGCCGGGGTCGATCTCGATTTCGCTGACGTGGCAGGCATTGGGCCAGCTGGGTGCCGAGGCGGATTGTTTGGCTTCAATGAAGATGCGTTTGCCTGGTTGTTTGGCGGCCAGTTTGAACAGGTCGGTTTTGAGGTCGGTGCCGGCTACGCGCAGTTCACCGCCCGCATACTCGATGTCGCCCGCCGCCACTTCCAACTCTTCGGCGGCGAGCTCTTTGGCGCGCTCGATGGTCTTGTCGCTCGCCACTTTGACTGCCGCGCCGCCGGTGAAGATCGAGCGCGAGCCGGCGCTGCCGAAGCCTTCACCGAGATCGGTGTCGCCGAGCACGATGCGAATCTTGTCGGGAGAAATGCCCAGGGCATCGACTGCCACCTGGCGCAGTGACGTGGCGATGCCCTGCCCCATCTGTTGCACCGCTGAAAAAATGTCAACCATGCCATCGGCCTTCACCGCGACGGTGACGCGCTCTTCGAGCGCATTGCCGCCGGTCCATTCGAGGAAGGTCGCAATGCCTTGGCCGCGCAGCTTGCCGCGCTTGGTCGATTCGGTGCGACGCGCGTCGAACCCGTACCAATCGGCGAGCGCCAGCGTTTGATCCATCACCGACTCAAATTTGCCGCAGTCGTAGGTCTGGCCCATCGGATTTTTGTAGGGCATCTGGTCCGGGCGCACCATGTTGCGGCGGCGCAGTTCGATACGGTCAATGCCGGTGACGCGCGCCGCTTCGTCCATCAGGCGCTCCATGTTGTAGATCGCCTCGGGCCGCCCCGCGCCGCGATACGGGCCGGTGGGTGACTGATTGGTGAGCACGGCGGTCATGTGAAAGTCGATAGTCTGGATGTCGTAAATGCTGGTCTGCACCCACGGCCCGATCATCAGTTGAATCATGGTGCCGGCTGGCGTGGCGTAGGCACCGAGATTGGCGAAGGTGCGGATGCGCAGTGCCAGCACGCGGCCATTGGCATCGAGCGCCATCTCGGCACGCGACTCAATGTCGCGCCCATGCACGGTCGAGAGAAATTCCTCGTCACGCCCGGCTACCCATTTGACATTGCGCTTCAATTGCAGCGCGGCCCACGCCACCACCGCATCTTCGGGATAAATGCCGGTCTTCATGCCGAAGCCGCCGCCGACATCACCGACCACCACGCGCACTTTTTCTTTGGGAATGCCCAACACCATGTCGCACAGGTTGTCGCGCATGGTCGAGGGCATTTGCGTGCTCATGCGGATGGTGAGGCGGCC
>JANNCZ010000837.1:0-2823 GCA_031387185.1 Burkholderiales bacterium | reverse complement strand
GCCGACCGGCCCGGCCAAAAATCCAAAGGTGGGGATAGCGCCGTCGCCGGCCGGAAGCTTTGCCAGCTACTTGGCGCGGGTGATGGATGACGCTGGCAAGGTACAGGTCACCTCACCCATGCGGCTTCAAGGAAACGGGCTGCCGAGCACCGGTGGCTTCGAGAGCTTGATGCGCTCGGAACTCAAAGCCACGGTAGATTCGGGCTGCAAGGCTGCGAAGCTCGACTACATTTTGTTCATGGGTACGCCGCAGCCGTCGATGAAGACCGACGTGAGCGCTTTCATCATCGGCGTCGGCCGAATGCGGATGCGCAATCAGCAGGAATCGCGCCTTTACGACTGCAAGTCGGGCAAAGCTGTATGGCAGCAGAGCGTCCTCTTCGAAACCTCGCAGGGCGTCCTCAGTTCGGCCTTTACCGGCAATATGGCCGGTGGTTTGCTAGGCGGCCCCGAAGCCGAGAAGGGTATGGCCGAAGTATATGCAGAGCTGCTTACGGCGGAGATGGGCTGGTAGCGACTCTCCGCCAAGCGTTCGGTGTGGTCAGGCTGCAACATCCTTTACTCGCGTCGGAATGCGGTCGCGCTTATTCCGTGGCAAGCAACAAGAAGGTAGTGCTGTCATCCACGAAGGCAGCATCGCCAACCGAGACGGCAGCCCGAAGAATGACTGCCAATGATGCCGAGCTGGAGCGTTGGGAAGCGTGGCTTGTCGGCTGGCGCGCCGAGCAGGGCATGTTCGAGCGCGACTAACCCAAAGCACGAGTTTCTACGAGCGGCGCTTCGCGTGCCTGCCGCCGTACATTGATAGCCGAGGCATCCAGCCGCGTCTTGATGTGCGCTGCATAGAATTTCTCGATCATTTCGACGCTGGTCCGGCAATTTTTGGCGACCTGATAGATGTCGGCGCCTTCCATCAAGCGCATGCAGATATAGGTGTGGCGCAGGCTGTAGGCGGTGCGCTTACTTCCTTCGCGATCGCACTTGAGGTCGAGTTCGGCAAGAATGGTGTTGAACAACTTGTTCTGGCGCACCGGAAACAACCGGTCGGTCGGGGCGGGCTTGTTGCGCACCCGCAGGCGCTCGAATGGCCGCACCGCGCCGCGGGTGCTTTTACAATATCCGACCCCGCGTTTGCCGCGCACCTCGATTTCAAGAATGCGCTCGCCGCTTCCTTCATCGTCCACGATCTTCACGTCGCGATATTGCAGCAAGGACGCCTCGTCAGGTCGCAGGCCAGTGTTCGCCATGAACAGGACATAGTCGTGCAGCTGCTCGGATGCCTTGCGGCGGCGATTCTTTGGGTCGGCAGCCCGGGCGCGGGTAGCGGTATAAAGTTGCTTGTATTCCTCGGGAGAGAACCACGCGCGGTGGCTGACCTTGCCTGACGACTTATATGGTGCCGTTAGGTCAGGAACCGAGGCGAGCCAGCCGTGGCGCACGCCGGTCTTCAGCACCTGCCGAAGCGTAACCAGTTCGTGATGGAGGGTGGTGCGCGCAGGCGGCCGTGCCGACTGCCGGCGCGCAATGCGATAATCCTGGACGGCACCGGGGGTGACTGCGGAAAGCCCCATCGTCCCAAAGAATGGGTTGAGATGGAGCCGGACGCGATCCTTGTGCCCGCGCACATAGGCAGGGCTGCGCTCCCCATCGGTGATGACCTCATATTCACGCTCGAAAACCGCCGCTGTCTCCTTGAAGGTCTTCTCGACCTTGACCTCTCCCCGGCGAAATTTCCCATGCAGTTCAAGATACCAGTCATGGGCGAAATCTTTGGCGTGGGAGAGGCTGTCAGTCTTTGTCGAAATACGATGATTTTTCCCGGCAAGATAAGTCGCGCACTGCCATTGGCCGCTGCTTTGACGGCGATAGACGTGCAGTTTTCCGCCCATCAGCTCGTGCTTGGCTACCGATTCGCGCACTGGTACCACTCCCGCCTTTGCGTGAGTGGAAATGCGTAAGGCTTGTGTAAGTCGAGATCAAGGACGCCAAATCGGCTAAGTCCTTGGAAATTGGCGCACCCGGAGCGATTCGAACGCCCGGCCCTCAGATTCGTAGTCTGATGCTCTATCCAGCTGAGCTACGGGTGCGCACCGGGGCTCGACATAGTGGCAGGCGTCCGGCTTGGCAAGCCGGGGCGCCACCTCTAGGGATTGACACGATGCGTATCCTCACTCTTGCACTGCTCATCCCGCTCACCGCCTGCGCGGCTGGCAAGGATTGGCCGAGCCTCGCACGTCGCCCTGGCGAAAGTGCGCCGCTGCCAACCATTGGCGCACCCGAAGCGCCCGTCGCTGCCAACATGTCGGATTCGGCGTCACCGGTGATTGCGGGGCGGATCGCGGAGGCGGCCAGGGATTTATCGGCTGTCGCCAAGCGCTGGGACCAGCAGCAGACAGCAACGGCTGCGGCAGTTGCAGCCGCCCGTGGCGCGCCGGATAGCAGCGAGGTTGCGGTAAAGGCCCAGCTGGAGATTTCACGGCTCGAACGCATTGGCGCACAGATCGGTGACCTGCGCGCCCGGCTCGATGCGATTGGCGGCGACCTGGCGCTGGCTGCCGCAGACGGCCGCGACCCCAAAGTGGCGCTTCGTGATGTCGGCGAATTGATCGGCAAGGTCGAAGCGCTCCGAAGGGAACACCTTGCTGCTGCTGCGGACCTGCGGGGCAAATAGCGAATATAGTCGTCGCACATGACTTTGCCGTCAGCCGTCCCGGCGCGTTTTACGGTATCCAGCGGGCTCGAATGCGGGCAGCATCGCGCAGCGCATCAGTCAGGCAGTTTTCAATGGCAGTGGCACATATCAACCGCATCGGCACCGCAGTG
>JANNCZ010000815.1:0-3598 GCA_031387185.1 Burkholderiales bacterium | reverse complement strand
GACTACGAGCGCATGGCGCAGGTGGTGAAGGCGTCTGGGGCGAAAGTCGAGTAGCGGCACCGCGCTTGCCGCCCGGCGCAGACGCGCTGAAGATGCTGCGACGATGCAGTGAAGAACGGCTCCTGAAGCCATTCTTGTGGCCGTGGCCAAGCGTACCGCTGCCTACTTGGTGACCTTCACCCACTTTGCGTGGATGAATTCGCGCGCATCGATGGACAATTTGAGCGATTCCCACGTCACCTCATAGTCCTTAGCCGCCCATGCGTTGCGCGCCGTGGCCTTGGCGCGGGCCAGCGCGGGCCAGCGCCCGACCGGCAGTTGCAGCATCGCGCCACAGACGAAGTGCAGCGAGACATACACGCTGCTGACGCGCACCCGCGCCACCCGCCAGTCATTGCCGCGCTGTTTGCGGGCCGCCTCATACATTGCCCGGCGCCGCGCGCTGGCCTGGGCTGAAGGCGCGTCGCGCTCGGTGTGCCAGGGTTCTTCCTCAAGATCGATGATGCCTTCCTCGCGCGCAGCGATGGCCAATTGCTTGGCGCGCGCCGCACCGTGCATGCTGATCGCAAACTTGCGAATGACGGTGCGCTCCGACCCGGGCAGCAGCCAGCGTGCCGCCCAGCCGGTAATATCGCCATCGGCATTTTTGATGGCATACACACCGGGTGCGCCGCTGGTGTTGTTCTTGCGCAGGATCTGCGCATATTGCGCGCGGCTCAGGTGCGGATATTTTTCGATCACCGCATCGCGCCAGACGCGTGCTGCCTTGAGCGCACCGGCCTTGCCGCCATGCTTGGAGTCCGCGAAGCGCATCCGGTGCAAGACCCCTTGCCGCGACAAATGCACCAGATAGCCATGATCCCGTTTTTCCTCAAGATCGTAGCGGGACAATCCGGTGACGACTCTCTTGACAGCGTTCATGGAAATGATCTCCCCAACGAAAGGGGAATCATACACAAGCCGGACGCGGCAGCCAGCGCGATTGTGTAGCCCCTTGCAACCGGTCGCGCGCTACAGCGTGTACGGGCATCGCTGCTGCGGCTTGCTTGCTGAGGCTTGGCTACTGCGGCTTACCTACTGCGGCTTACCTACTGCGGCTTGGCTCCCGCCGCGCGCATGACTTCAGTGAGCGTGTTGTACTCATCGCGCAGAAAGGCGTCGTACTCGCCCGGCGCCATCACCATCGGCTCGGCGCCGAGGCGCGCGAAGCGCTCGACCATGTCACTTGCCTGCAGGGCCTTGTTGATCTCGGCATTGAGACGCGCGACGATCTCGCGCGGCGTCGCGGCCGGCGCGAGCAGGCCGACCCAGAAATTGAATTCGCCTTTGGGGAAGCCGGCCTCGGCCATGGTCGGCACGTCGGGAAAGGCGGGCACGCGCTTCGGCGTGCTCACCGCCAGCGCGATCAGGCGGCCTTCCTTGATGTGCCCGGCTGCGCTGGAGAGCGGCGTCACGGTGAACTGGGTGCGCCCGCCCATGGTCTCGGTCAAGGATTCGGGTGAGCCTTTGAACGGTACATGCACGGCGTCAATGCCGGCCGCCACGCGGAATTTTTCAGCACTGATGTGCGCGGCGCTGCCGACGCCTGCTGTGGCGTAATTGAACGCGCCAGGCTTGGCCTTGGCTGCGGCAACCAGCTCGCGCAGAGTGCGCACACCGAGCGCCGGCGACACCACCAGCACCGACGGCAGGCTCGCGAGCGGCGCAACGCCAACGAAATCCTTAAGCGTGTCGTAGGGCATGTTTGCGTAGAGCACCGGGTTGACCACATGGCCGGTGGAGATCACGCCGAGGGTGTAACCGTCGGCGGGCGCTTTGGCCACCACGTTCATGCCGATGGTGCCGCCGGCGCCGGCGCGGTTTTCAATCGTGACCGGTTGACCAAATGCGGCGCTGAGCCGCTCCGCCACCGGCCGCGACATGGTATCGGTGGCCGAGCCGGGGGTAAACGGCACGATGATGCGAATCGGCTTGGCCGGAAAGGCCTGCGCGCGGGCGCTGCGCAGGGGCCAAGCGGCAAGCGCCGCGCTGCCGAGCGTGACAGACATCAGGGAACGCCGCTTCATAGTGCCTCCATGGTTCATTCACTTGCTGAAGAATGGCTCCAGGAGCCACTCTTCAGCGCATACCCATCTAAGCCAGAATCGCTTTCACCTTCTCCGGCGTGAACGGCACATCGCGCAGACGCTTACCAGTAAGGCGCGCAAACGCATTCGCAATCGCGCCCACCACCGGCCCCTGCGCGCCTTCGCCCGAGCCCAACGACGGCGCGCTCGGCAGATCAATCAGCGAGACCCTGACGTGCGGCACTTCGGCATAGGTGAGGATTGGATAGTCGGCCCAGGAGCGCGTGAGCATCTGGCTGGCATCGAAATTGACCTGCTCACGCAAGGCCCAACTGGTGGACTGGATCGCGCCGCCTTCCATTTGATTGACGATGCCATCGGGGTTGACGATCATGCCGCACTCGACCGCGATGGCAATGCGCGGCACCGCCACCTTGCCGCTGGCGCGGTCCACTTCGATATCCGCAATCGCCGCCACATAGCTGCTGTTGTTCTTGTAGCGCGAGAAGGCGACGCCGCGATGCTTGTCACCGGTCTTCCAGTTGGCATCGGCAGCGACGCGTTCGAGCACCGCACGCGCACGCGGGTCACTTAAATGCTTCAAGCGGAATTCGACCGGGTCAGCACCCGCCATCTCGGCCAGCTCGTCCATGAAGGACTCAGCCGCAAACACGTTGGCAAAGGCACCCAGACCGCGCAGCGCCGAGACGCGGATCGGCATGTCCAGCACCAGGTGATTGATGGTCTTGGTCTGCGGGAACGCGTAATAGGGCACTGCGTTGCGGTCGGCGCCGCCATTGGGTTGCGGAATGTTCTTCGGCGGCCCCATCGGCGCAGGGTTGGCCAGATGCCAGCCGGCCAGCAGGTTGCTGCCGTCGGGGTCGTAAGGCCGCGTGCTGTGCGTGTGGCTCCACAGTTCGTGGGTCCAGTCGACGATCCTGCCGGCGGCGTCGAGGCCGGCACTCATATTCATCACCATGGCCGAGCCGTAGGGCTCCCAGGCGAATTCGTCTTCGCGCATCCATTGCAGCTTGACCGGGCGGCCGTTGGTCGCGCGCGCCAGGAGTGCCGCGTCGAGGGCGACATCGTCCGCGCCGTTGTGGCCATAGCAGCCCGCGCCTTCGCGGTGGACGCACTGAATATCGGCCTCGGGCAGTTTCAGCACTTTGACCATGTCGCCGCGCAACTGGAACACGCTCTGGCTGTGTGTCCACACGGTGACGCGGCCGTCCTTCCACTGCGCCACGGCGCATGAGGGGCCGATCGAGCCGTGCGACTGAAACGGCCGGGTGAACTCGGCCTGATGCTTTTTAACCGCAGTGGCCGCCACCGTAGCATCGGTCTTCACACCGACAAAACTGGTCTGCTTGCGCGCCGTTTTGAGATGCGCGTAGAGCGCCGCACCGCGTGGCGGCTTGTCGGCGGGCGTATCCCACTTCGCGACTTTCGCCAGGGCGGCGCGCGCGGCAATCGCCTGTTCTTCACGCACCGCAGCGACCGCGATGAAGCTGCCATCGCGCACCACGGCGACG
>JANNCZ010000782.1:0-11036 GCA_031387185.1 Burkholderiales bacterium | reverse complement strand
GTTCACCGGCGATGGTCTTGATCAGGGTCGATTTGCCCGCGCCGTTGACGCCGAGCAGGCCGATGCGCTGCTCGTTTTGCAGCGAGAAATTAATGCCCGAGACGATCACTTTGAAATCGCTGTCAGCCGCACTGGCATTGCCTCTCCCGCGTACATCGCCCTGTGATCCGCTCCCAGAGCCATTCTCCAGCCTGTAGCCAGCATCCGCGCCATCGAGCACCAGCAGCGGATTGGGGCTGCTGGCCGGCTCGCGAAACTCGAACGAGAACGGTGACGAAGCGTGGATGGGCGCGAGGTCTTCCATCTTGGCCAGCATCTTCATGCGGCTCTGCGCCTGCTTGGCCTTCGAGGCCTTGGCCTTGAAGCGGTCGATGAAGGATTGCAAGTGGTCGCGCTCGCGTTTTTGTTTCTCGTAAGTGGCCTGGTTCAGCACCAGCCCCATGGCGCGCTGCACCTCAAACTGCGAATAGTTGCCGCCATAGCGCTTGAGCTTGCACTGGTCGATATGCACGATCACGTTGACCACGCCGTCGAGAAAATCGCGGTCGTGCGAAATGATGATCAGCGTGCCGGCATAGCGCTTCAACCAGTCCTCGAGCCAGAGGATGGCATCGAGGTCAAGGTGGTTGGTCGGCTCGTCGAGCAGCAAGAGATCGGACGGACACATCAGCGCCTGCCCGAGGTTGAGGCGCATGCGCCAGCCGCCGGAAAACTGCGCGACCGACTGTTGCATCTGCGCCTGCGTAAAGCCCAACCCCGTCAACAACTGCTCTGCACGCGAGCGCACTGTGTAGGCCCCGGCATCCGCGAGCAAGCCATGCAACTCGCCGATGCGCGCGCCCTCAGTTGCGTGCAGGTCGTGGTCATCGTGCGACGCATCTTGCGCTTCGAGCGCGGTGAGCTCGGCTTCCAGTCCGCGCAAGGTGCTGTCGCCATCGATCACATAGTCAAGCGCGCTGCGGTCGAGCGCGGGGGTCTCCTGCGCCACATGGGCCATGCGCCAATGCGCCGGAATGTCGAAGTCGCCGCCGTCGGCATGCAACTGCCCCATCATCAGCGCGAACAGGCTCGACTTGCCCGAGCCGTTGGCACCGATCAGGCCGGCGCGCTCGCCCGGGTTGAGCGCAACGTCAACGCCCTGCAACAGCGGCTTGGTGCCGCGGATAAGACTAAGGTTTTGGAGGCGAATCATAGTGTGATAAAACTGCCGTTCGCCTTCGTTCGCCGAGCAAAAACGAGAGTGCGAGTCTGGCGAGTTTGGTTCAAAGCAGGCTTAAAAAGCGCAACCCATCATTTTACGTTGAGGGGACAGCAAAACATGGCACACGTCACGGTCGTAATGAATCCAAAAGGCGGCGTCGGCAAGTCCACCATCGCCACCAACCTCGCCGGCTACTTCGCCAACAAGGGCAAGTCAGTGATGCTCGGCGATGTCGACAAGCAACAGTCGGCGCGCGCATGGCTCCAGATGCGCCCGGCAACGGTGCCGCCGATCCAAAGCTGGGACATCGAAGCCGGCAAGCCGGCCAAGCTGCCCAAAGGCACCACCCACGCTGTGATCGACACACCGGCAGGCATGCACGGCAAGCTGCTCGACGCCGTCATCAAAAGCGCCAACCGCGTCATCGTGCCCCTGCAAGCCTCGATGCTCGACATCCTCGCCACCAAAAGTTTTCTCGAAGCGCTCGCCAACGACAAGGCGGTGCGCGACAGCGATGCACTGGTGGGCGTAGTCGGCATGCGCGTTGACTCGCGCACGCGCTCATACGACGAACTGCAGCGCTTTCTCGAAGGCCTTGGCCTGCCCATTCTCGGCAATCTTCGCAACACGCAGAACTATGTGCAGCTTGCGGCGCGCGGGTTGACGCTGTTTGATCTCAACCCGGCGCGGGTTGAGCAGGATCTGGAGCAGTGGAAGCCGATATTGAGGTGGCTTGAGGGCTAATATATTGAGAGGGAGATTGGCGTGAGATCGTTGGTGGGAGCGGGTCTACACAGAAAGGCATATTCAGTCGGGTGTGAATTTTTCCGCAGATTTATCTGAACGCAAACCTTAGGCGGGGAATGGCGATGGAAAACGTCCACCAAACGCTCTACGAAATAATTGGCGTGCCAAGGAACGCAAGTAGGCAGGAAATCGAAGCTGCTTGTATTCGCTTAGGTGACAAATACCGTCCTGACAACAATCCCGGAGACCCAGTGGCCAGGAAGGCATTTTCGGATATTGAATTTGCCTATGAAATCCTTTCTGACGCCTCGAAGAGGTCTCGCTATGACGCTGGCTTATTGGAAGCGAGCGTCAAGAATGAAATGAACTTTCGTTCAGAGCCGAGATACGAACCCAATCCTCGTTACGATTCGGCACACGCCGAGCGAAATCTGAGCTTCAGTAAAATTCTTGGCGTTTTGGGTTCGCTAGTACTGTTTGTAGGAGTATTCGCACCGCTTGTTTCAGTTCCATTGGTGGGAAACATGAACTACTTTCAAAATGGACGAGGGGATGGCTCAATCATTCTGGTTCTTGCCGTCACCTCTATTGTGTTGAGTGCTGTAGGGCGGTTTAAATGGCTCTATCTGACTGGCTTCAGTCGCTTGGGTATTTTGATATTCACTTTCGTGAATTTCCAAATAAAAATTTCGCAGATGAAAACAGAGATGGATACCCGTTTGGCTGGGAACCCATTCAAAGGCATCGCTGACGTGGCAATGTCAGCATTTCAGCTTCAATGGGGATGGGCCTTGTTGATCATTGGGATTGGCTTGGTCTTATCAAGTGCTGCGTTCGATCAGATATGTGGGCTGACTCAGCGCCGCAAATAGGAAGTCGCAATTAAATGCAGTCTGCCATGTCGCATATCCAATCGCTCTAATTTGGATGGCAAATTGGAAACTGCAAATTGTCTGTTTCAGTTAATTCCGACAGTCTCAAAGAGTTGATTTCCGAAACGTGCGACTGGACAACGAAAATTTGTCCATCCATGCACTCGCTTCGACAACGCTTTGCTTTCCAAGCACTCAACTGAAAATTGTTTGGCAGAGCGTTCAGGCCGTGCTCGAAATTCTTCAAATTTCAGATTTTCTTGGCACTGTAGTGTTCGAGTTGTGCCTTTTTGGGCTACTCCGATAATGCGATACACCGAGTAGATCTGATCGAACACGATTACGACTGCTATTTGAATGATTGGCTTGCCATTCGCTAGAAAATCGTATCTTGTGTCTGATGGTTGAATCGTTGAGTATTCCTTGATTGAGCCATTCATCTTTTTGAGAACCGCTATATCGTTGTTGCTATGCCGGAGAAGCAACACAGATTGTTTTGAAACACCAATTTCGTCTGCGATTAGATATCCAAGTTTCATGGTGTCATCGTCTGCCCAAATAGACCCAAAGAATAAATCAAGAAGGTGAAAACAAGAGTACCAAATTGTCCATGACCAAATCCCGTCCTGTCACCCTCGACCCTACCGCAAAATCCGCCGACCCATCCAAGCCCGCCTTTCTGGCCAAGCCCGCCGGCTCCCCCGTGTATCACGGCTTTGTGGTGGTGCCGGAAACCTTCATCGACGGCTGGGTGCTCGGAGAAATCACGCCCTTCCTCGGTGAGGAAAATGGGGATGGCTTCGTGGTGGCGCCGGATGGGTCGCAGGCGGGCCTGGTCTGGGCGGTGGGCGAGGGCGGCTTCACGGAAATCGTCGCGACTACGCCGGAGCGATGGGGCGTGTATGCCGTGTGGTTTCCGCAGGCGATGAAGACGGTGGAAGACCTGATCGCCAATTTTCGGGTGGTGCTGCCGGCATTGCGGGCGGCGTATGGGCGCGCTAAGGCAGGGGATGACAGTCGGCTTTCGTTTCAACGCGTTCCATTCGGTGTGGCGGGCGTCGAACAAATCGGGAGTACCTTGCGGCAATTGCAGGTTAAATGTCGAAGTCCCCTGGCGGTAAGCTCCTTTTGAATCGAGGTGTGGCATGTCTGAAACATTCTGCGGTATTACTGCCAGTACTGCATTGGCGGCTGCTTGACGGCATTTGACCTCAGCGCACGGAGCCCGATCCGTCCGATCCCACCGCACTTCATGCGTTGCTCAGCATCCCCGAATTTGGCGGACGCGTGTTGCGCGTCGTCTACAATCAGCACACTAAGCCGCCGCGTATCGTGACCGCGTTTTTCGACCGCAGCATGAAGGGCAAGCTATGAAAATTCATTTTGACCCGAAGACCGATGCAATCTATTTGCG
This sequence comes from Burkholderiales bacterium, assembly GCA_031387185.1. GTDB lineage: Bacteria > Pseudomonadota > Gammaproteobacteria > Burkholderiales > JAEUOS01 > CANJDH01. The sequence continues at coordinate 6,802 of JANNCZ010000782.1, read as the reverse complement.
TCTGGATGATTCCAGGATTTTGGAGTCGGAAGAAGTGCGTCCTGGCGTGGTGCTGGATTACAACGAGAAAAATGAAGTTGTTGGCGTCGAAATCTTGCGCGCTGGCGAGCGGGTACCTGCGGAGGAATTGCGCAAGCTCAATTTCGAAGTGGCGGCGGGATAGATAGCGCTGCTTCGCGCCTGTCAACACGCCATCATGAAACCTTCTGAAGCCTTGCAAAAAAACCGCAGCGCAATCCGGCGCGTCGTTGAGGTCAACGATGCGTGCAATCCGCGCGTGTTTGGCTCTGTCGTGCATGGCACGGATGAAGAGGGCAGCGATCTTGATCTGCTGATTGATCCGATTGACGGGAAGACTTCTCTCGTCAGTCTGGCGCGCATCAAGCGGGAGCTGGAGCAGATTCTGGGCGTCAAGACTGACATCCTGACACCGATGTCGCTGCACGAAGAGTATCGCGAGCGGGTGGTTGCCGAGGCTATGCCGGTCTGAGAGCCGCTCCTGACAACGATTTTCAGAGCCTAAGGCCAGAGAGCCGCACACACCAACGGTTTCAGAGGCATATAGTTTCCATTTTTGGCAAACGAGTGACGCGAGGGTAGTGCGGAGATAAGGTCAAATTGATCATGACCAAACCCCGCTCCCTCTCCCTCAACCCCACCGCAAAATCCGCCGACCCGTCCAAGCCGGCCTTTCTTGCCAAGCCCGCCGGCTCCCCCGTGTATCACGGCTTTGTGGTGGTGCCGGAAACCTTCATCGACGGCTGGGTGCTCGGAGAAATCACGCCCTTCCTTGATGAGGAAAATGGGGATGGCTTCGTGGTGGCGCCGGACGGCTCGCAGGCGGGCCTGGTCTGGGAGGTGGGCGAGGGCGACTTCACGGAAATCATGCCGGCCACGCCGGAGCGATGGGGCGTGTATGCCGTGTGGTTTGGGCAGGCGATGAAGACGGCGGAAGACCTGATCGCGAATTTTCGGGTGGTGCTGCCGGCATTGCGGGCGGCGCATGGGCGGGCGAATGTGGGGGTTGGGCGGCAGGCTGCGCCTTGATGCGAGTGCGTTTCGCAGGCATTGTCTGATTCGATATACTGGCGGATCAACATTTTTGCTCAATGAACCTCTGACGCCACTCGCGAAACAGCGTGGTGGCCGGCGTTCATCAAAGCGCCATCATGAAACCATCGACCGCCCTTAGCTTGAAACGTCTCGCCGTGCGCGAGGCGGCTGGCCGCTATCGCGTGGTCAACCCGCGCGTGTTCGGGTCTGCGCTCCATGGCACCGACAAAGATGGCAGTGATCTCGACCTGCTGGTGGATGCTTTGCCGGACACCACGCTGTTTGATCTGGGTGGACTGCAAGTCGAGCTCGAAGAATTGCTTGGGGTGCAGGTGGATTTGCTGACGCCGGGAGACCTGCCGGCCAAATTCCGCGAACAGGTCGTTGCAGAGGCGGCTCCGGTTTGAGCGCCCAATCTGCGAGTGACCTGATTGGTCATATCGTGCAGGCGGTGGTTGATGCACGGAGCTAATTCGATGGTTTGAGCAAAGATGATTTCCTCGCTGACAAGCGCACGCAGCAGGCAGTCATCATGAATCCCATCATCATCGGTGAGGCGGCGTCAAAAGTCATGGACGTTCATGCCGAATTTGCGCAGCAGCATCCCGAAGTCCCCTGGCGCAGCATGCGTGGCATGCGCAACCGCATTGCACACGGCTATTTCGACATCGAACTCAACGTGGTGTGGAATACCGTTCAGGAGGATTTGCCGGCCCTGTTGAAGACGCTGCCTGGTATCAACTGATCCAGATCAGTTTTAGGGTCACAATTTGTGACCTTAAAGACGCGGACACCGCGCCGCTGCCGGAGTGATACTTTCGCAACGGCGCAGGCACACCCTGATCGAACAATATCCGCACGGGATTTAAGCGGTTTCGAGGCTGCGTTCGGTGTGGTGCAAAACCTCCAGCACTTGCGCTTTGCTGACACCCGGAAACCATTCGACGAAGTTATCGACGCTCGCGCCGGCTTCGATGTTTTCAAACAACGCCAGCACCGGGATGCGAGTGCCCTTGAACACCCACGCGCCGCTGACGCGTTCGGCGTCACGCTCCAGTGCTGCACAAGTAGACCATTCCATGGGTTGCCTCGTTGGCGTGGTGGCGATTGGTGATTTTAGCTTCAAGAAATGCCTGGCTACGAAATTTCTCGAAAAATGGCTTCCACCAACGGTTCTGGCGGCATGCGCATCAAGTCCGCCGTTTTGTTTAAGTGCATTGACGGGGGCAGCAATGTTTTCCTCTGAAAAGCTAGAAGACGTTCAGCCCTTGACCACCTCTGCCGCAATCCCCATCGAGCGCATCCGCAACGCCGGATCAAACACATCGGACACCAGCATGAATTCGTTTGCGCCGGTCGCGCGTGCTAGTTGGGTGAATCCATCGCGCACGATCTCCGGCGAACCGATCACGGCCACCGCCAGAAAGTCGGCAATCGCTGCACGGTCTTGCGGATGCAGTTGCGCCATGAAGTTTTCTACCGGTGCCTGCAGGCGGCCGCGCCGCCCGGTGAGGATGCCGAGGATGCGCTGGTAAGTGCTGCTGGCGAGGTAGTCGGCTTCTGCTTCGGTCGGGGCGGCGATCAGCGGCACACCGATCATGGTGTAGGGCTCTTTGAGTACAGCCGATGGCTGGAACTCTCTGCGATACACGTCGAGTGCCTGCATCAGCAGACCGGGCGCGAAGTGTGACGCAAAGGCATAGGGCAGACCCTGTTCCGCTGCGAGGCGCGCGGAGAACAGGCTGGAACCCAGCAGCCAGATCGGCACGTTGGTGTTGGCCCCCGGCATGGCGATCAGGCGCTGGCCCGGCTGGGCCGGCCCCAACAGATGCTGCAGCTCGGCCACATCACGCGGGAAATCTTCTTCGCTCTCGGCGCGATCCCGGCGCAGCGCGCGCATGGTCATCTGATCCGTGCCAGGCGCGCGGCCCAGCCCGAGGTCGATGCGGTTTGGATACAGCTCGGCGAGAGTGCCAAAGGCTTCCGCCACCACCAGCGGCGCGTGATTGGGCAGCATGATGCCGCCCGAGCCGACGCGAATGCCGCGCGTGCCCGAGGCGATATGCCCGACGATCACCGCCGTGGCCGAGCTGGCAATGCCCGGCATGTTGTGATGTTCGGCTACCCAGTAGCGCACGAAGCCGAGCGACTCTGCGTGCTGCGCCGTGCGCAGGGCGATCTGAAGTGCATCGCCCACGGTGCCGCCTTCGCGCACGGCGACCAGGTCGAGCATGGACAACTTGACGTGTTGAAGTTCGCTCATAGATGGCCGGAGGCAAAGGAAATTTGTTGAGCATCCAGAGCTGGCGATTGACTCGCCGGCATTCGACGCGTCAGGTGCGCTAGTCTTCGCGGCGCAATTGCGGGAACAGGATCACATCGCGAATCGACGGAGCGTTGGTGAGCAGCATTACGAGGCGGTCGATGCCAATGCCTTCCCCCGCCGTCGGCGGCAGGCCGTGTTCAAGCGCGCGGATGTAGTCGCGATCCTTGAACATGGCTTCCTCGTCACCAGCTTCCTTGGCCGCGACTTGTGCGTCGAAGCGCGCTTCCTGATCTTCCGGGTCGTTCAATTCGGAGAAGCCGTTGGCAATTTCGCGTCCGGCAATGAAAAGTTCGAAACGGTCGGTGCTCTCCGGGTTGTGGTCATTGCGCCGCGCGAGGGGCGAGACCTCGGCGGGGTAGTCGATGATGAAGGTGGGGTTCCAGAGCTGCGCTTCGGCGGTCTCTTCGAAGAATGCAAGTTGCATGGAACCGATGCCTGGCGTGCCGGGCGGCAGGGCGCCGCGTTTGTCGAGCCAGGCTTTGAGAAAAGCCAGGTCACCCAATTGCGCGTCGGTGTACTCAGGCGCATATTTTTTGATCGCGCCGGTGATGGTGAGGCGGTCAAAGGGATTGCCGAAATCAATCTCTTTGCCCTGATACGGAAACAGGGTCTGGCCGAGCACTTGCGTAGCGAGCGAGCGGAACATTTCTTCGGTGAGGTCCATCAGGTAACGGTAGTCGCGATAGGCCTCGTAAAACTCCATCATGGTGAATTCGGGATTGTGCCGTGTTGAGATACCTTCGTTGCGGAAGTTACGGTTGATCTCGAATACCTTCTCGAAGCCGCCGACCACGAGACGCTTCAAGTACAACTCGGGCGCAATGCGCAAATACAACTCCATGTCGAGCGCGTTGTGATGGGTCTTGAACGGCTTGGCCGCCGCGCCGCCGGGAATGGCATGCATCATCGGTGTCTCAACCTCGAGATAGCCCTTGCCGACCATGAAGGCGCGGATCGCGGTGACGACCTGCGAGCGCACCATGAAGGTCTTGCGCGAGTCATCGTTGGTGATGAGGTCGAGGTAGCGCTGGCGGTAGCGCGCTTCCATGTCGGTGAGGCCGTGAAACTTTTCCGGCAGCTGGCGCAGCGATTTGGTGAGCAGGCGCAGCGCGGTGCACTTGACCGAGAGCTCTCCCTTCATGGTCTTGAACACCACCCCTTCAGCGCCGACGATGTCACCGAGATCCCAATGCTTGAAGGCTTCGTGGACGGCCTCACCCACGCCTTCGTTGTTGATGTAAAGCTGAATGCGTCCACTGCCATCCTGAATCGTCGCGAAGCTCGCCTTGCCCTGCACGCGCTTGAGCATGATGCGGCCGGCCAGCGCGACCCTGATTTGCTTGCCTTCGAGTGCTTCGCGTGTCGCGCCTTCATGCGCGCTGTGCAAGGCTGCGGCGTAGTCGGCGCGTGCGAAGTCGTTCGGGAACGCGACGCCACCTTGCGCTGCGGTGGCGGCGCGCAGCAAGGCAAGCTTCTCGCGCCGCTCGGCGATGATCTGGTTTTCGTCGGCGGAGGTGGCAACTGCGGGTTGGTTGGTCATATGAGACTCAAAAAAGCGGATTCCAGATGGCGAAAACTGCGGGATTTCTGCCGCAATACCGTAAGGTTCAGTTGGGCGGTAATCGCAGCCTGATCCAGTGTTTCCTTGTAGGCGCGACCTGCCGGCATTGCGGCTGACAGCCATTCTTTGGCACCGCGGATAGCTTCAACGTTTGCGGGAAACGCACCCTCTATCAACAGCTTCTCTCTTGCGGCGGTTTGCTCGGCAAGAAAGAGCGATTCGTATTCACGCACAATGAAGGCAAACCTCAGGTGGCACTGCGGACTTGGCGGATTGTCTTGAATCAGCTTTTCCAGTTTCGCAAGCCACTCCAGCGGGCAGCCATCGTCACAATCCATTATCCAAAGCAGCCGCTGTGCCTCATTCAAACCGGCATGGAGGAAGTCGTGAAACCGGCGATGTACCTTGTGAATGTCACCACGCCGGTGCGGCCTGCATATGTCAACGTCATAGCGTTTGTGAGCAGCGCAAATCATCCGAAGCAGAACGGGAACGGCCTCAACGTCACCTTCTCCTTCAACCAGCGGCAGCACCGAAATCATTTATGCCAACTCAGGTTGCAATCCGTCGAGCGACATGATTTCGCCAATCGACATCAAGCGATCCCGCACCGTTTTCATTTGTGAGGCGCGAATCGGGGCCACAATGGTTTCGCCATTTTTCATGTCCACAACACGTATCTGGTCCGTTGTGAAATGGTCGATAAGGTTAGGGCTGTGCGTCGTTACCAGAATTTGCGTGGTTTTCGATGCTTCCTTGATCGCATCAGCCAGTAAACCGAGTACTGCGGGATTGATGTTTTGTTCAGGCTCCTCGATGGCGATAAAGGCAGCACGTGGCTGCTGGTAGAGCGCCAGCAAGAGGCCGAATACGCGCAAGGTGCCATCAGACAGCTGCACCGGATCAAAAAAATGCGCGGCAGACGTTGGGCTATCTCGAAACAAAAACTGCGGAACCAGGTAGCCGCCAACGCTGCGTACGGAAATTTCTTCAAGACCGGGCATTACTTTCATCATGGTGCGGATGATGATGTCAAGCGCGGCGCGACCACGCTCGCTACCGCGCATGGACTTGATGACGGACGCCCAGTTTTCGCCATTCGATTTGAGCTGGGTATCTCGGTCCGGGCGATGTGGTGTGCGCAAGGTATTCGGGTACAAGTTGAGGAAGCCGAATGCTCGCCGTTCCAGCGGGAAGAAGGGCATGGCGCTGCAAGCCAATTCATTTTTCTGCACCGCGGTTTTGCGGCGCGCGAAGCCGAAATTGGCCAAATTTTCATTCAATGAAATCACACCTTGAGCGTCCCGATCAAATTGCAGGCGCAAGGTCTCAGTACCCTTGTCTGCGATTCGTGCCGGCATGTGCCAAGAGCCAGACTCTTTTTTGACGTAGTAGGAACGGTCCCTGCTGGCGATAATCAGTTCGTAATGCCCATCCTTGAATTCAAATCGAAAACGGATGTCGTAGGGCTTGCTTTTCGAGAATTGCCGGATTACCTCGATGCCTTCGTGGGTCGTGATCGCATTGTCAAGCCCATCACGCAAGGCATCGACCAGGAACTTGATAGCTTCGACAATGTTGCTTTTGCCGGCTGCATTCTGGCCGACCAGCACGGTGGCAGGCGTCAGGTTTTCCAGATGGACATCTGCCAGGCTCTTGAAACGCTGTATATGCAATGAATGAAAAAACATGGGTTTTCTCCTCTGTACTGCTATATACCCTGTTTCAAGCTGGCAGTGATGAAGGCATCAAGATCACCATCGAGCACTGACTTGGTATTGCTGATCTCGACATTGGTGCGCAAGTCCTTGATGCGCGACTGATCGAGCACGTAGGAGCGGATCTGGTGGCCCCAGCCGACG
>JANNCZ010000758.1:0-2542 GCA_031387185.1 Burkholderiales bacterium | reverse complement strand
GTGAGGTCGATGCCGCTGGCTTCGGCGGCGAAGACGGGGTGCAAGGGTTTCAGTTGCAGGCTCATGGTGCGCTCCGCTAGTGGTTCGGGGATGATGGTTCGGTGATGATGGTTGGGCTGCGATGTTGCACCAGAGCCGCAGCGGTGCCGTACGTCATGCAGCCTGCCGCGCTGTTCGACACATTACTCGGGCTGGATTTTCGCATCGGCAATCACGCGCGCCCAGCGCTTCATTTCGCTCTGGACAAAGGCGTCAAATTCTTCGGGTTTTGAGGCGACCACTTCCATGCCCAGCTCATCGATGCGCTTTTTGATATCAGGCATCGCCAGCACTTTGGCGGTGTCGATCTGGATTTTTTGCAGCACGGCACGCGGCGTGCCGGCCGCCGTGACGAAGCCGAGCAATGCGCCGGTGGCAAAACCAGGCAGCACGTCGGCCACCACCGGAAATTGCTCGTAGCCCGGCACCCGCGTGGCGCCCATGGTGGCGATCATCTTCATGCGCCCGGCCTTGACGTACTGGATGATCGAGAGGAAGGGATCGACCGCGAGATCAATCCGCCCACCCATGAGTTCGGTGTGCGAAGGGGCGCTGCCCTTGAAGGGAGCATGCAAAATGTCGATGCCCGCCTCACGCTTGAGCAGTTCGGTACCCAGGTGCGTGGTGCTGCCCGCACCCGGCGTGCCGTAAGTGAGCTTGCCGGGGTTGGTCTTGGCGTAGGCGATCATTTCGCGCAAATTGTTGAAGGGCGCGTCGGGGCGCGCGACGATGGCGAGTTGCAGGTTGGCCAGTTGGGTGATGGTGGCGAGGTCTTTGGACGTGTTGTAGGGCATCGACTTGCGCAGGCTGGGGTTGACCGCGAAGGCCGTGTTCACCATGCCGATGGTGTAGCCGTCGGGCGCAGATTTGGCCACGTAGTCGACGCCGATCACAGTGCCGGCGCCGGCCTTGTAGTCGATCAGCACGGGTTGGCCCCAAAGCTCCTGCAGCTTGCCACCGAGCATGCGCGCCACCGTATCAGTCGGTCCACCGGGCGGGAAGGGGATGATGATCTTCACCGGCCCTTTGGGGAACTCCTGTGCGATTGCCAATTGCGGCGGTGCCGTGGCCGCGAGGCCAAGCAGAACAGGCAGCAGCCCGGAGCGTAATGCGCGAATCAGTGCGGAAGCGGTGCAACGCATGGTGTCGTGTGACCGGGGTTGCCGGGCTGAGCGGGAAGCAGCAATCTTACTGCGCTGCGAACGCCCTGCGTGCTAGCATCGCACTCCCGTTTTTTGGAGACTCGTGATGGCAGTGCGCCTCTTTTTACGCTGTTCACGCTGGGCAGGCAATGCCGGTGCAGCCCTGGCGGCGGCAAGCTTGCTGGCCAGTGGTGTGGCAGTGGCGCAGACAGCATTTCCTGCGCGCCCGCTCAAAATCATCGTCCCTGTCACCACGGGCGGCCCGAGTGATTTGGTAGCGCGCTTGCTCGCGCGCGAGCTTGAACTCTCGATGGGCAAGCCGGTCATTATTGAAAACCGCGCAGGTGCTTCGCAGACCGTGGGGGCCAACGCGGTGGCCAAGGCAGAGGCCGATGGCTATACGCTGTTGCAGGCTGCGGCCAATATGGCGATCAATCCCTTCCTGATGTCCGATTTGCCCTATGACACGGTGAAGGATTTCGCGCCCATCTCGCTTACCCACATCACGCCTTATGTGTTTGTGGTCAGTGCGCAATCGCCGGTGCAGACCTTCCCTGAGTTGATCAAATTCATTCGCGACAATCCAGGCAAGATCAGCTACGGCACCACCGGGCCGGGCAGCCCGCAACAACTGGCGACACTGCTGCTCGCGCAGCAGCTGAATCTCACCGGCATGACCGAGATTGCCTACAAGGGCAGTTCGGCCGCACATCCTGACCTGATCGCCAATCGCGTGTCCTTCATGGTCGATCCGCTGGCCGCCGCCGCGCCGCATATCAAGTCGGGCAATCTGCGCGCGCTGGCGGTGAGCACGCCGCAGCGCAATGCGGTGTTTCCGAACATTCCGACCGCCATCGAGTCCGGTGCACCGCAGTTCGACTTTGCAAGCTGGGGTGGACTGTTTGCGCCGGCTGCGACGCCGCGCGCGGTGGTGATGCAACTCAATGCCGAAGTGCGCAAGGCACTGACCAGCGACGCGATGAAGAAGCGTTTTGAAGATATGGGTCTGGTTGCCAAGCCTAGTACGCCGGAAGAGTTTGGCCAGTTCCTCGTGTCGGAAATGAATCGCTGGAAGGGCTTGGTCAAAAAGGCGCCGTGACGGATTGGGGCGGTGGCTCACCTGAGCAACTCGGCCGCTAGGTGCGTAACGACATCGCCAAGTTCGCGAAGATCGTCAAAGAAGCCAGCATTCCATTGGAGTAGTGATGCGTATTTTAATTGGGTCTTCACGGAATCGAGTGGGTAAATTAGCGGCCTAAATCACCTAAGAGCCGCATGGACACTGGGTTTTCGGGGTTTCCTTAGCCGCCAGAATTTGGCATGATATCTGGATGGCAAATTCAGACAAGCGACAGCGGCGG
>JANNCZ010000752.1:0-1930 GCA_031387185.1 Burkholderiales bacterium | reverse complement strand
CATCTTCATTGCGCTGATGGGCATTTTGATTGCCCTCAGCCCCATCACTGCGCAGCACTTTGGCGCCGGTCGTCACGACGCCATCACCCACGATGTACGTCAGGGATTGTGGATGGCGCTGATGCTCTCCTCCATCGGCGTGGTGCTGCTCGGTTTTCCTGATCCCTTCCTCACGCTGTCGGGCATGCGGCCCGAGATCGCACAGGACGTACGCGCTTATCTGCATGCGCTGATGTGGGCGGCACCCGCCATGTTGGCATTTCGTGTCTTCGCCAGTTTTGCGACCGCCGTGTCACAGCCGCGCGCGGTGATGGTGATTCAACTGGCTGGCCTGGCACTGAAAGTGCCGCTTAACTGGATCCTGATGTACGGAAAATTCGGCGTACCTGAACTCGGCGGCATCGGCTGCGCCTGGGCATTGGTGATCGAAGCCTGGCTGATGCTCGGTGCCGCACTGGTATGGCTGCGCGTGGGGCCGGGGCTGGCGCGCTATCAGGTGTTCGCGCGCATCGAGGCGATTGACTGGCGGGCGCAATGGCACATCGCCAAGCTCGGCCTGCCGATCGGCATTGCGTTTCTGATCGACGTGACCTCGTATACCTTCATGGCCTTGTTCATCGCGCGCCTCGGCGAGGCGCACTCGGCCGCGCAGCAGATCGCGGCCAATATCGGGGCGCTAGCCTACATGGTGCCGCTGGCGATTGCCAACGCCGCAGCCGTCGTTACCGGCCAGTTGATCGGCGCCGGTGAAGCAGCGCGGGCGCGCGCTGCGGGCTGGACCGGGATTGGCTTGTGCGCCATCGCCGCACTCGCCACCGGCCTCGGCATTTTTCTGCTGCACGGCCCGCTCACGCGCGCCTACACCGGCGACGCGCAAGTGGCTCTGCTGGCCGCGCCTCTGGTTATGCTGGTGGCGGCGTTTCACGTGTTTGACGCCATCAATGCGGTCGCCGCCAACGTGGTGCGCGCCTACAAGAAGGCGCTGGTGCCGATGTTGTCGTTCGCCTTGGCGCTGTGGATCGTGGGTCTGGGCGGCGGCTACCTGCTGGCGTTTGGTGGGCCGTCGTCAGCCTCACCCGCACATGCGCTCTGGGCCGCGCTGCCCGGCACCACAGGTCTGACACCACTTGGCGCTGCGGGCTTCTGGATCGGTGCCATCGCCGGCATGGCGCTCGCCGCAACCCTAGGTACAGCATACTTCCACGGAGTATCTCGAATCACCTGCGGCCTATCTAAGAAACACCATGAGCACCGACGGAATTTTTAGCTCAAGCGCGTCTGCTCTTAGCTCAATCAAGTATCCATAAAGAAACACTATGACGCCAAACCAAACTACCTCCATCGCCAAAAAAATACAAACTCGACGCAAAAGCTCTTGCCGACTTATCAATCGCTCAAATAGATCACGATTATCGGGGGACAAACTACCGATTGTTCTGCGTTTCAAATCGTCATCGAAGAGCACATAAAGTTCTCGGCTTGGCAAGGCGAGCAGGGCAAAAAACGACATTAGCAACAAGCAAATAAATACTACAAATCCGACTTTGTGGGCACCGGAAACACCCGATCCATTTAGGAAAAGCTTGAACTTCACAGAAACATCATGAAAGTAGGCTGGCAAAACTCCATTCGGCAGATTGACAAGATCGAGTTCAAACGTAATCCACAAAATCAAGTAGCCGAGCACTACCCAAACGGGCGACAAATAAACCCACGACATCGTCAACCGAACTCTATTAATTTTTGCTTCAGGCGGAAGCGATTGAAACTTGGGTCGATGAAAAAAAGAGGCTCTTCACGGAATCGAGTGGGTAAATTAGCGGCCTAAATTGCCCAAGAACCGCATGGACACTGGGTTTTCGGGGTTTCCTTAGCCGCCAGAATTTGGCATGATATCTGGATGGCAAATTCAGACAAGCGACAGCGGCGG
>JANNCZ010000728.1:0-1942 GCA_031387185.1 Burkholderiales bacterium | reverse complement strand
GCGCCGCTTGCCCATGGCCCATTGCCCCGTTTGCCGGACGTCGACGCGGTCCACGACATCGTGCGCCGCGTCATCGCCGGCGAGCACATCGACGAAGCACAGCGCCGCCTGATTGCGCCAGGCGCGACGATGGGTGGCGCGACCCAAAGCACTGATCGAGATCGATGGCGTGGAGTGGGTGCTGAAGTTTGCGGAACAAGACATGTCTGCCGAACCGCTGATCGAGCATGCCGCCATGACGCTCGCTGCGCGGGCCGGCATTGTCACCGCTGAGACCCGGCCGATCCGGCTGGCGCGCGGCGTGGCCGTCGCCGTCAGGCGCTTTGACCGCGCGCCGGGGCGGCGGCACCATGCCATGTCGGCCAATGTGGCCTTGAAGGCGGCTGGATCGGATTTGTCGTATCCCGCACTGGCACAGTTGCTGCGTCGGCGCGGTGCGTTGGAGGAAGGGGCCAGCCGGGCACAGATGCATGAGCTGTTTCGCCGCCTGGTGTTCAACATCCTGTTGGACAACACGGACGATCATGAAAAGAACCATGCGTTGATCATGACAGAGGCACGGCATTACCCGAATTATCCGCAGTACGCCTGTCTGGCACCGGCCTTCGATGTGCTGCCGACGGGCCAGGCGTTGGGCTACCAGTCGATGATTGTGGGTGAAGATGGCGCGCTGTCAAGCATCGACAACGCGCTGTCAATGGCCAGCGCCTACGGGCTGAACCGGCAGCAAGCGCTTGCCGAAGCGAAGCGGGTGGCCGGCGTGGTAGACGATTGGCTTGCGCACTTCAAGGCGGCTGGTGTCGGGCCCAATACCATCGACAGCCTGGCCGGCCAGATTGACCGGCCAGCATTGCGTGACCAGCGGCGCATGCTTGCCGCGCACTGACCATGATGCGGTGACCGTGGGTGACTGAGGGTGACTGAGGGTGACCGTGGGTGACTGAGGGTGGCCAAGGCGCATGAACCGTACAGCGCTGCAATGGATGGTGACGTGGGCAGCCCTGCAAACGCAGCGTGCGCCCACTGGTGCATTTGTATAATGCCCAGCGTGCGCTTGTTTTTTGACTTGGTTCAATGCCGGTTCAATGCCGGTTCAGCGCAGAGCCTGATGGCAACGCAATCGATGGTTCGACGTACCCCATTTTTGTTTCCCGCCACCCCCAAAACAACATGAACCCCACCATCGTGCCGCACGTGCTGTGTGGTGGTTTTGGCACTCGCCTCTGGCCGATGAGCCGCGAGGCCTTTCCGAAACAGTTTGTGCCGCTGATCAACGGGCGCAGCCTGCTGGCGTGCACGTTGGAGCGTGCCGCGCTGCTGGGGGAGCGGTTGGTTTGTATCGGCAATGCCGAGCATCGCTTTTTGGTTGATGCTGCGTTTGACGAGATCAACGCAGCGGTGTTACAAGGTGGCGCGGCGTTAAACGGCGCGACGGCGACGCAGGTTTCCCTGGGAGGCATCACGGGTAACGTGCCCGTGCTCCAGCAGATCCTCGAGCCGCTCGCGCGCAACACCGCCGCCGCCATGGCCTGCGCCGCGCTGCTGGCCGCGCCCGATGAGTTGTTGCTGTTTTTGCCGGCCGATCATTACATCCCCGATGCAGAAGCCTTTGCCGGCACGATCCGTTCCGGGGTGGCGGCGGCGCAGGCGGGTTATCTGGTTACCTTCGGGGTAACGCCCAGCTTTCCCAGCACTGCCTATGGCTATATCGGGCAGGGCGTGGCACTGCCGGACATGCCCGGCGCACTGGTGGCGCGCTTTGTGGAAAAGCCGGATCTGGAAACGGCGCAGCGCTTGTTGCTGGCCGGTGGCCATGTGTGGAACGCAGGCATTTTTCTGGTGCGGGCGCAAACGCTGCTTGAAGCGCTGGAGACGCATGCGCCCGATATTCTTCAGGCTTGCCGCGCGGCGTGCGCCGAAGCGACCCACCCTTTTGGGCATA
>JANNCZ010000726.1:0-13049 GCA_031387185.1 Burkholderiales bacterium | reverse complement strand
TATTGAAGCCATCGACAAGGCGCTGATTCTGGAGACCGTGCGCACCGGCGTATCCGGCATCGGGCGCGGCGAGCGCGTCTTGAAGGTTTGATCCGAAGCTATTGCACTGTGCGCCGCCTCAGTCGTGTGCGTGGTGCGGTGCGCAGCGTTCAAGAGAGTCCCGTTTTTTCGCGCAGCCGTGTTTTTGGCGCGATCAGAAGCAGTGAATCATCATCAACCGTTTGACCAGAGCATTCATCCATAGAGGAGCAGCACCATGAAAGTGTATTACGACAAAGACGCCGATCTGTCTCTCATCAAGGGCAAAAAAGTCACCATCGTCGGCTACGGCTCGCAAGGCCACGCCCACGCTCTCAACCTGCATGAGTCCGGCGTGAAAGTCACCGTCGGCTTGCGCAAGGGCGGCCCCTCGTGGGACAAGGCCAAGAAGGCCGGCCTCAAGGTTGCTGAAGTGGCCGACGCTGTCAAAGGCGCCGACTTCGTCATCATGCTGATGCCCGACGAGCACATCGCCGCCACCTACAAGCGCGAAGTTGAACCCAACATCAAAAAGGGCGGCACGCTGGCCTTCGCCCACGGCTTCAACGTCCATTACGGCCAGGTTGCGCCGCGCGCTGACCTCGACGTGGTAATGATTGCTCCCAAGGCCCCCGGCCATACGGTGCGCTCGACCTACGCGCAAGGTGGCGGCGTGCCGATGCTGATCGCGATTCACCAGAACCCGGGCAAAAAAGCGCGCGACCTGGCGCTCTCCTACGCAGCGGCGATTGGTGGCGCACGTGCTGGCGTGATCGAGACCAATTTCCGTGAAGAAACCGAGACCGACTTGTTCGGCGAGCAAGCCGTGCTGTGCGGTGGCACGGTCGAACTCATCAAGGCTGGTTACGAGACTCTGGTCGAAGCCGGCTACGCGCCCGAGATGGCTTACTTCGAGTGCCTGCACGAACTCAAGCTGATCGTCGACCTGATCTACGAAGGCGGCATCGCCAACATGAACTACTCGATCTCCAACAATGCCGAGTACGGCGAGTATGTTTCCGGCCCGCGCATCATCACCGAAGAGACCAAGAAGGTGATGAAAGAGATTCTCAAGGACATCCAGACCGGCGAATACGCCAAGAACTTCATCCTCGAAAACCGCGCCGGCGCACCGACCTTGTTGTCGCGCCGCCGTCTCAGCGGTGAGCATTCGATCGAGATCGTTGGCGAAAAGCTGCGCGGCATGATGCCCTGGATCAAAAAGAACAAGCTGGTCGATCAGACCCGCAATTAATTGAAGCGATGAGTTAAACCGAGCGGGCGCCATTTGCCCGGTGCCGGCTGCAAGCGTTCCGTCCGCAACAGCGATTCATCTTGCAAACCGCCGCAATGCCTGCCCCGATTTGATCAACGAGGGTGGGCATTGCGCATGTTGAGATGTCAATCAGGCATAGCCACGAAACCCTTGGTACAAGCCGTTCTCCAAGGCATATCTGCCAAGAGCCGCATCTGGAGCGGGCTGCGGCATAATGCCTCTGTATCAATGCAGGAGGGAACAACATGAAATCCGCAATCGCTTTAGCCGTCGTCAGTGCGGCGTTGACCGTGCTTGCCGCCTGCGGTGACAAGGTGCCCGAATCCAAGGCAGCCAAGGACATCGGCAACATCCCCAAGCAAACCGTCGATAAAGCGGCCACGGGTGTCGAGAACGCGGCGGCGCAGGGCGCTGACCGTCTCAAAGACGCGGAAGCCACGAAATAGCATGGACAAACCCCGCCGCGGCCTGATGAACCCCGAACTGCGCAAGCGCGGGGTATACCTGCTGCCCAATTCGATCACGCTGGCCGCGCTGTTTTGCGCGTTTTACGCCATCGTGCAAGGCATGAACGGCAGCTTCGAGCAGGCCGCGATGTTCATTTTTTACGCCATGGTGCTCGATGGCATGGATGGCCGCGTCGCGCGCATGACGCATACCCAGTCCGAATTCGGCGAGCAGCTCGACAGCCTCGCCGACATGGTCAGCTTCGGCGCGGCACCTGCGCTGATCATGTACGAGTGGGCGCTCAAGGATCTTGGCCGTGCTGGCTGGGTCGCAGCCTTCATTTACTGTGCCGGTGCGGCGATGCGTCTCGCGCGCTTCAATACCAACATCGGCATCGTCGACAAGCGCTACTTTCAGGGCATCCCCAGCCCGGCCGCCGCCGCCCTGGTGGCGGGCTTCATCTGGGTGATGGTCGATACCGGCATGCCCGAGACCGAACAAAACGTGCGTCTGGTGGCTTGGGTGGCGTGGGGCATCACGGTATTCGCCGGTGTGACCATGGTCACCAACTTGCCCTTCTACAGCTTCAAGGAATTCAAAGCACGGCGTTCGGTGCCGTTCGTTGTGCTGCCGGCGCTGGTACTGGCGGGCTACGCGGCAGTGGCGCTCAATCCGCCGTGGGCGCTGTTCATCCTGTTTTGTGCCTATGGCCTGTCGGGCTACGTGATCTGGCTGTGGAATCGCGCGCGCGGCAAGCGCGTCGAACTTGTCAAGAAGCCGCCGGCACCTGAGGCCTGAGCGCCCGCCGGGTGTTGCGCAGGGCCACAGCAAGGGCATGCCGATCAGGATCAGCACGTCGTTGCCGCCGGGAACTACCGGGCATCGGACGAAAAGCCTTGGGGTGAGCGCCCTTCAAGCCACCCCATGACGCAAACCCTTGATGGGAGCGGGTTTCGCAAGGGACGTAGCGACGAAATCGTGATGCCGTGGTCACCCCGCCCTGGCCCAGCGTCCCGGGCGCGCAGCGCTGATGCTGCCTTGGCGCACACCACCTGCCCGCCACAAATCGTTGTCAGATAGCCTTGCGCCTTCTGCACAAAGCGCTTCCCTCCGGCCGGCAGGTCGCGCACGAGGGCGGGCGTCCCGGCAGCGAGGTGGGCGTAGTCGATCACGTTGAGGTCGGCCTTCATGCCGGGCGCAATCACGCCGCGATCCTGCAGGCCCATGTGGCGCGCATTGCGCGATGTGAGCATCGCTACGGCCTGCTCAACGCTCAATTTGCCGGGTGCAATGCCAATCGCAGCCCCACCCGCTGCCCCACCCGCAGCCTTGCTTGTCCCGGCAGCGGGCTTCACCACGCGGTCACGCGTCCAGTGTGCCGGCAGCGTGGTCGGCAGGCTTGCAGCGCATACGGTGCCGGCGTGTGCGCCGGCATCACCGAGCGCGAGCAGCGCCTGCGGGTGCCTGAGCATTTGGTAGACCGGGTCGAGTGAGCCGCCCAGATAATTGAAGATCGGAAAGTAGATCAGGTTGCTGCCGTCGCCGCCAGCGTAGTCATCGCCACCGGCGAGGTAGTTGTAATTCGCTGCCAGCGGCAACAGTACGAACTGCGCTAGGAGGCCAATGCCTACCGCGACGGGGTGGCGCACGACCTAACGAAAGTCCTCGACCTTTAAATCCAGCGATACCGCGTACACCATGGTGGCGAGCACTGCGAGGAGTATGGCTTGTTGCATTCAACATGCCCTACTGACCAGTTTGAAAACATTCGTTGCCATGGAGGGAATTGCTCACCTCGAAAATTGCCGTTGTGCGGCCGGAGTGTGATTTATTGCACACTGGTTACAAATTGTCGCGTAATTGTGCAAGGCACGCCCATTTTTCGTTCCCCAAATTGCCCTCGGCGCGCTATGCTTCGCATTAGCCTCGCGGCGTCGCACAGTTTTGTGACGTGAGTGACGTGCTGCGCCATAGAAGGGAGGAAATATGACTGCCGCATACGAAGGATTTACCGGAAAGCAAAAACTGCTTGTCGTGGGCAGCGCGATTGTTGCTGTCCTCTTGAGCCTGATTTTCGCGGCATGGATCATGCGCGATGCGCAGCACAATACCCAATTCAGTCAGCGCGATCAGGAGGCAGTGAACCAGCTTTTGGGCGACACCAGGGATCCGCAGCACAAGTCCATGTTGCGCGCCCAGGCGATTGACGCGGTTGCCAACCTCAAGCAGCTTGCCAACCGGCAATCCATGCTGATCGTGGCGTTTGCCGGCGCATTTGCGCTTTGTGCGATTGGATTTGCCTTGTTTTTGTTGGGTGCGGACGGCGCATTCCAGATCCAGGCGGAGCAAGGCAAAGGCGGGATCAAGCTGCTGCTGGCGAGCACGACACCCGGGATAGTGTGCTTTGTGCTCGCGGTGGCTCTGATGGGCATGGCCATTGCGTACCGATCGAGCACCAATGCTGCTCCGGGCAATTTTTCCAAACAGGTCATGGGAACTTTGGAAAATTCGCTTCCGCGCGCGCCTGCAGGAGCGGACATTGCCAGCAATACAGCGAGTGATGAAAAGGCAAAGGAAGTCGCAGCGCAGCAAAAGGCGATTCAGATTCAGGAGGCAGAAGAGCGCGCCGCAGAAAAAGCCGCCGCCGCCAAATTGGCGGCAGAGCAGGCGATAGCAAAAAAGGTTGCCGCAGCCAAGGCGGCGGCAGATATGGCTGAGGCGCAAAAGCTGGCAGCCGATAAATTAATGGCGGTTGAAGTGGCTGCAGCCAAAGCCGCCGCAACGGCATCGGCAGCAGCCAGGGTTGCCGCAGAAAAATTGGCGGCGGAAAAGGTGGCAAGCGCCAGGTTGGCCGCACAGAAGTCCGCTGCTGACAAGCTGGCGGCAGAAAAGGCTGCCGCCGCAAAATTGACGGCAGAAAAAAATTCTGCGGCAAAATCGGAAGCAGAAAGAGTCAGTGCCGGGAGATTGGCCGCAGAAAGAGCCGCAGCAGACAGGTTCGCTGCCGATAGAGCGTTAGTCGAGAGAGCGAAATTAGCTACCGAAAGAGCGGCGGCGGACAAGCGGTTCGCGGACAGGGCTGGATCAAACAACCTGGCGGCAGACAAGGCCTCCAGTGAGAAGGCGCGGGCAGAAAGAGCGGCGGCAGACCGCGTGGACATTGCGAACTTGACGGCAGAAAGGATCGCCGCTGCCTCCGAGCCTTCAGAAATCTACAAGCGTGCGGTGGCCCTGCGCATGGAAGGGGACATAGTCCAGGCGTTGGCATTGCTCCGATATGCCTCATCCAACGGTCATGGCCCCTCGTCGCGGCTTCTGGCGGCGATTTACCGCGACGGTGCGCCGGACGTGAGGGCCAATTTCCGCCAGGCGGAAAGATATCAGGCTCTGGCTGACGCGCAGGGCAGCCGATAGGATACGGTCGGTCAGGGGAAACAACACAACGAAAACAACACTTTGCTTGCGTGCAGTTCAAAAAGCCGCTACATTTGCACCCATGGCCCGTTTCACTTCCTCCTTCCTTGCCATCGCTACACCCCTCGCTCTGTCCCACAGCGGCCTGCTTCTGCTCGCCCTGCTGCTGCGCCCCGCGCGCTAAAAACCCCCTCACAATCCGGGCAGGACCCACGCGCATAGAGTGCCGCAAGGCCTCATTTCGCTAACGAGTCCTCCCGATGCATCCGCGCTACCCCGGCCTTCGGTTGCGTCCCTTACGCGCCGCAGCACCGCCCGGAATCCGAACCCTATTCAATCCCGCATTTCTGCAGTCCTCTTTTTCAGGAGCAACAGCATGACCACAGCCACCAACGCCGCAACCTCCTCTGACCGCTTGATCATTTTCGACACTACCTTGCGTGATGGCGAGCAAAGTCCCGGCGCATCGATGACCAAAGAAGAAAAAATGCGTATCGCCCGGCTGCTGGAAAAAATGAAGGTTGATGTCATCGAGGCGGGTTTTCCCGCATCGAGCAATGGCGACTTCGAGGCCGTGAAGGCCATTGCCAACACCATCAAGGACAGCACCATCGCCGGTCTGTGCCGCGCCAACGATCGCGACATTCAGCGCGGCATTGATGCCCTCAAGGGCGCCAAATCGTGGCGCGTGCACACCTTCATCGCCACCAGTGCGCTGCACATGGAAAAGAAATTGCGCATGACGCCCGACCAGGTGTTCGAGCAGGCCGTACAGTCGGTACGTTACGCGCGCAATGCCTGCCCCGATGTCGAGTTCTCCCCTGAAGATGGCTACCGCTCCGACATGGATTTTCTGTGCCGCATTCTCGAAGCGGTCATCAAGGAGGGCGCGACCACCATCAACGTGCCCGACACCGTGGGTTACGCGGTGCCGGAGCTCTACGGCGAGTTTTTCAAAACCCTGCGCACGCGCATTCCCAACAGCGACAAGGTGGTGTGGTCGGCGCATTGCCACAATGACCTCGGCATGGCTGTGGCCAATTCTCTCGCGGCGGTGACGATGGGCGGCGTGCGCCAGGTCGAGTGCACCATCAACGGCCTGGGCGAGCGCGCCGGCAACACCTCACTCGAAGAAATCGTGATGGCCGTCAAAACGCGCAAGGATTTTTTCAAGCTGCAGACGCGCATCGACGCCAGCCAGATCGTGCCGATCTCGCGCCTGGTGTCGCAGATCACCGGCTTCGTGGTACAGCCGAACAAGGCCGTGGTCGGTGCCAATGCGTTTGCGCACGCCTCGGGCATCCACCAGGACGGCGTGCTCAAAGCGCGCGACACCTACGAAATCATGCGCGCTGAAGACGTGGGCTGGAGCGCCAACAAGATCGTGCTCGGCAAGCTCTCCGGCCGCAACGCCTTCCGCCAGCGCCTGGAGCAACTCGGCATTGCGCTTGATTCCGAAACCCAGTTGAATGAGTCATTCGCCAAGTTCAAGGACCTCGCTGACAAAAAGGCCGATATTTTTGACGAAGACATCCAGATGCTGTTCTCCGATCAGCACGAGGCCGACGAGCACTATCAACTGATTTCGATGAAGCAATCATCCGAGATGGGCGAGTCGCCGACGGCCACCGTCACGCTGACCGAGGCCGGTGCCGAGAAGCGCGCACAGGCCAACGGCTCGGGCCCGGTCGACGCGACGTTCAAGGCGATTGAATCAATTGCCAAGAGCGAGGCCGAACTGGTGCTGTACTCGGTCAATGCGGTCACGCAGGGCACCGATTCACAGGGCGAAGTCACCGTGCGCCTCGCGCGGGCCGGCCGCATCGTCAACGGCGTCGGTGCCGACACCGACGTCATCGTCGCCTCGGCACGTGCCTACGTGAGCGCGCTCAACAAGTTGTTTGACAAGCGCGAGCGCCTCAATCCGCAGACCAGCGGCACTGTTTGATTTTGTGTAGCGAAGCGTTTGGTGGAGCGATCCTCGATCAAGCGCGTCACCCGCAGTGTGGCGTCACAAGCGCTGCCCTGCGGGTACACAATCCAGTGTTGATTGGGCCACACCAGCCACGCTTCCCGCTGATTGCAGCTAGCCTCTAGCCGCCTTCAAATCATCCAACTGCTTGCGCGCGCCGGCGAGCATGCCCCCTCGATAGATCCGAGATGCGCTCATTGTTTTCGGCTGCGCAGGGGATGCTCTTTCGCCAACTGCCGCCGGCCATCTTCGATTTCGCTTGCTGGCAGCGAGGCCAGGCGCGCCGACAGCGGATCAAGCACCAGCGTGGCGGCAATTGCGTCACGCCGCACAGCCGTCTGCCGCGCATATTTTGCTTCAAACGCGTAGGCCCAAGCGAAGGGCCAGGCGCGCCGGTAGCGTGTGGCTGTTTCCACCATCAGGTCGCGGTAGCGTTCGTCCTTGGTGTGCTCGTAAACGGTTTCGACCGCCTCGAGATAGATGTACATCACCGGCAGCGTGAATAGCTCATCATGCGGTAGCCGTCCGAACGCATTCCAAAGCAGGTCAAGCGCGGCATCATGGTGGCCACGCAAGCCTTCGAGCACACCTTGTGCAATCAAATACAAGCCATCGCCTGCTACTCGTGCGCGATAGTCCTCGACTACACGGCTGGCTGCTTCGGACTGACCATTTTTTTCCAGCGCCAGAGCGACGTAAGGCAGAGTGTAGGCATGCGGCTTTTGTTGATTGATCGAGACGTTGAGAAGTGCGGAGTGGAGATCCTGAATCGGGGCGGCCATCGCCTTGAAGTCGCCGCGCCGGTAGGCGAGAAAGCCTTGACCGAATAGTTGAATGCCGCGGTCGCCGCTTTTGCCACCATAGGACGCCAGTATCGCGGAGGTGTCGGTACGCACGATGCGATCCATTCCCAGCACTTGCAATGCCATCACCTCCTTGATCAAGGCCTCGGCATAGGCGGGGCCGGCTGGCCGTTTCCACGCATTGGTTTGCGCCAGCGACTTGGCTTCGTCTGCAGCGCTGAGGCGCAAGCCAGCCAAGGCGGCGGAAACCGGCCAGATCGAGATGTCCATATTGGCTGCCCGTTGCACTGCGACCCAGCCAGTGGCCTGATCGCCATCGAGAAACGCATACCAGGCGAGGGCGCTAGCAGCATCCGGATTCTTGTAGCGCGCAAACCTCTGCGTCTCGGCCGCTTGCGCGCTCTTCCAGTCGCGCCGCTGGTGCGCCAGCAGGCTGGTGGCCTGCATGGTGGTGGAAGAACCAGTATTCATCTGCACCGCGCTCTCTGCGAATGGGCGTGCCAGGGCCGGCTCGCCTGCCCAGTGCAGCAACAACGCTGCACTGCCAAAATTGTTTGACACCACCACCTGGTTGGTTTGCTGATTTTTGAAGCCGGGCCAGGCGGCGAGAGCGGCTTCGGCTTCGTGTGGCTGTCTGTCGCGCAACAGGGCGCGCGCGGCTTGCTCGTAGAGCTTCCACTCGGGCGAGCCCTCGGCAATCTGTGCTCGATAGACGGCGATTTCGGCGGCGAGATCGCCGCCCTCCTGGGCCATCTTGAGATCAAACGAGAGCCGCCGCGAGCTGCCGCGAAAGCGGTCTTGATTATCCTTGAGCAGTTGCGCGGATTCGGCGCCGCGTCCGGCCTGGCGCAAATACTGGGCCGCATTTTCGAGGTACCAAAACCCACTTTGGGTTTGCGCCAGCGCTTTTTGAAACTGGGTTGCGGCGCGCAGTGCGAACACTGGGTCCAGCCGGGTGCCGGCAAAGCGGTCGCTCGGCCAGTCTTTTACTTTGCGCCAGGGCCGCATGGGTACATCGCCGGAGACAGTGTCTTTGTTGTCCAGGTCATCATCGCCATCGTCGGGCTGTTCATCCGCGCCTGCCACCAGTGCGCGTCCGAGACGGTGTGCTGCCAGCTTGCGCACCCGCTCCATCGCGTTTGGTGATTCCTTGACGCGGCGTGAAGCAGCTTGCATCGCCAGGCTGAGCACGAGCGGCGTGCGCAACACCGGGTCCATCGCCAGAGTCTCACTGACTGCAGCCTGCGGCAGTGCCTGACGGTGGAGACGGGTTCGAAGCCGATCGGCCGGGGCGATACGATTGAGGGCAAACAATAGTTCGATCACATCGCGTTGCTGGGGGCCCTTGGGTGAGTAGGTGCGCAAGGCGGCGGCGTGCTCCCGCCAGCGCGCCGCATAGGCGTGCTCAGTAGCGGCAGTGAAATCGACCAGGGCGACCGCCAGACCGGTTTTTTCATGAATCCACTGTTGCAGCCAGCCGCGCCAGGAATTGTTTTCACCTGCCAGACCCCGCTCAAAGAGCGCTTTCCCCGCCACCCAGGCCGCGCCTTGTGGAGACCATTCATCGCTCGATAGCGCGCGATACAGCAATGGCGCGTATGCCGGATGGGCATCAATGATCGCGTCGCGGCGCCCGGCGAAACCTGCGGTTTTGCGGTAATCGGTGCGCAGCCATTCCGTCTCGATATCGCTGATCAATCGGCCAGGCCCGGTCTGAGGGGTTGCGCTTGCCGTCTTGCCTAGTTCACTGAGCCGGACAAAATCACCGCGCACCAGAGCATGCATTGTTTGAGCATCCTGCGCCGGCGAATTTGCAGTGAGCGTCTCGGCGTGCGGGCGGCGATACAAATACAACCAGGCGCGCGCTGACAATACCCGCGCCGCTTCATCATCTGGTGGCAGGTGGCGCAGTGCCACCAATGATCGTATCCAAAGGTGCGCGGCGGCCTGGCCATTGCGTGGATGCGCTGCAGCGAGAAGCTGCAGGCGCTCGGCTGCGTCCAGTGCCGATGGAACGGGCTGCGCCAGATCATCGAGCAGCGGCGGCAAACGACGCGCCGCCGCCGGGGCGAGCGCGGGCCCGCTGCTTGTGACCGTTGCCAGCGAGGGTTTGCGCGGCAGCCCCAGCGCCCCCGGCCATTGGTCAGCTTGAGTGAGCAGAGCGAGCTCGGGCGGCGCAGTGGCACCGAGAGCGGTGTGGGCCGGCAGTTTGTCCCATTCCAGTGCTTGCACACCTTGCCATGGCCCGCTACCGGCGGTGGCACGCTGATAACTTGCCCATCTAAAGTCAATACTGTTCAGATACGGATAACGGGCGTTGGGCGATGCCACTGATTGAGCGATTCTCCTCGGTGGCGAACATTGAAATTGCTCATTTTGCGTCTGACGCCACGCGGGTTGAAGCGCCCTCGGCTGCTGACACTTCGCCCCCCTGCGATTTCCTCGAGAAGTGCATCGCGCCAATCGGCCAGCCGCTCAGGGGGGAATAGCCGCAGCTTGCGGCATCTTGCGTTTGATCACGCGCACGGCGTGAGTGAAGCTCAATCGGTCTGGATCGAGTTGGCGCGGCCATGCAGCCTGGGTCATGATCTGTCGAATCGCAAAGTGCGCCAGCAGCAAGCCCCACAGTTCTTGTTTTACAAGGTCAGGGGTCTTGCTGCGCAAGACCGTGCTGTTGGAACGCAGGTGGGTCTTGAATTCATCGAACACGCCCTCGATTTCCCAGCGCTCGTGGTACAGCGCCGCCAGTTCGAGGGCCGGAGCGGCATCCGGATCGAGCAGATTGGTCACCAGCCGGTAGCTGCCCTGAACCGGCGTAGCCGAATCTTGCAACGTATAGTCAATCACGCGCACGGTCTGACCGTTCTTGCGCGCTCGGTCTGTGCTGTCGTAAACGGTGCTTAGGTACGAGCCGTCGCTCAGAACTTGCTGAACCGGCAAACCCAGGGTTGACTTGATCCGCCAGACGAGCTTGGCTCCCGTGGCGCAAGCGGCTTGCCACAGTTTGAAGCTGTAGAAGTTGCGATCAGCCAGCACCAACATGTCAGGCTTGAGTTTGGCGGGCAGCAATTGGGCTGCCATCGCCACCTCGCTGCGCTTGTAGGGGGCAATCGACGCAGCTACCACGGCGTGCGTGCCGCACTCGACCAAACCAAGCAGGCGCGCTTGCGGGAATGCGCTCTGCCCGCGTGAGGCTGATGGATACCCGAAGTACGCGGCGTTGGCCGTTTCGTCGGCGACATCCATACTGCTTCCGTCAACAGCCATGACGCGCAGACCTCGATACCACGCCCCTGGCGCAGCCGGCGGCGCCAGCGGACGCAGCACCCGTTGCGCCAGCTCGAACATGACCTCGCTGCCGAGCCGGGTGCGGGCTTGCGAGATGGCCGATTTGTTGGCCCGCACCGCGCCCGCCTTGCCGCCACTGAGCCACTGCAGGCCCTCGCAGACGACGCGCAGAACCTCCTCCAACGGCACCTCGCGCCACAGTGCCAGCGCCATCACGTAGTACACCACCGCCGGTGCGGGCAGCAGTCGCTCACGTTGGCTGGCTTTGCCAGTCTCCGCCAGCACCTCTTCAATCAGTGCCCTTGGGCAAACGCTCGCCAACACCCCGGCGCTAATCAGGTGGGCTACATCGATACGTGCCGACAGCGCCTTGCGTGTACGTGCCATACTCACCCCCATCGAGTCTTCGATAGGGGTGCATTATGAACGATAATTTGTTATCTGAACAGTATTGCATCTAAAGTGGAAAGTAGTGCCATCGGCATCAACTTCCGCGTGACCGCGCACCAGCCAGCGCGCGCCGCTTTTGTCTGCCAGCCGTTCGATGGCAGGCCAGGTGAAGCGCCGCTTGTTCTCGCCCAGCGCTTGCAGCGCCAGTTGTGGGTCGGTGACACACAAGCCGGTTTGCGCCGCGATCTCGGCTGCCATGGTCTGGCTGAGCAGATTGCGGCCAATGGAGTCAAGCGAATTGCGTCCGGCATCGACTGGCGCTACCAATACGTCGCATTGCGCGCCAGAAAGCACATCGGAAAACAAGGCGCGGCGTTGTTCAAACCAGGGGATATTGCGCGGCGGGTCCGGCACCAGGCCGGCGAGCGAGTCAGGCAGCGGCGCCACACCGAAATAGCCCGCCACAAGTGCGCCGAGCACGAGGCCTCCAGCGAGCTTGCGGTGCGGCAGAGCGCTCAACTGCTCACGGCCACTGGCAGCAGCAGCCAGCCAGGCCAATACGCTGGCGAGAGTGATGAAAACAAGCCAGGCCAGCAGCGCGTAAGTGGCCGCGAACAGGCAATCCAACCACCACCAAGCCGATCCGGCCAGCAAAAAGAACAGGGCGTCTGCCATCCACGCCGCAGCCGCGAGTGCTGCGATTCCGCACACCGACAAAATCGTTCCGCAGACACGTCCGCGCAGTGCAGGCCGCAGCAGAGTGCGCACCCAGAACAACGCTGCCCAAGCGGCCAGCGCACCGCCGCCGCCAAAGATCAGTGCTACCCGCCACGGTTCATCAAGAAAATCCCATACCAGCCTGCCAGCGATCAGGCGTGCCCAGAGGCCACCAAGAATGATGAAGCTGATCGTTGCCATTGACGGCGCGCGCGCCGAGACCCGGCGAATGTAGTCTTCGAGCATGTTTCCCCCTTGAAACCCTTGGCTGCCAACGGTTTACACGGACTCCTCGCCAACATGGTTCACCGGAACGGCTCTTAGGACGCCTCCTGGTGCAATGGCGAGTTCTGCTGCACTAATGTTGCAGCGGACACGCCGGCCAACTTCATCCGCGCGCCGCCTTCAAATCATCGAGCTGCTTCTTCGCCCCGGCCACCATGCAGTTGATGTCCGAAGTCAGCATCACCAGATCGAACCCGCGCTTGAGCGAACTGGCTGCAAACGCCGCGCTCACGGTATGCATGCAGGCCTTCTTGCCGTGCTTGTGCGCGGTGTCGCGGATCTTGTCGCAGGTGGCCATGTGCAGCGGGTCGGTGTTGTCCATCTTGGGTGGCAGACCGAGGGCAAACGACAGGTCTGAGGGGCCGATGTAGATGGCGTCGAGGCCGGGCGTGGCGCAGATCGCGTCGAGGTTGTCGAGGCCTTCCTTGGTCTCCACCAT
>JANNCZ010000707.1:0-10638 GCA_031387185.1 Burkholderiales bacterium | reverse complement strand
GACGCGAGGGTTTTCCGCCCGAAGTGATCCGCGATCTTGATGCCCTCAAGACCGGCTTCATCCATCACTTCGTGCCGCCGGGCGAGCGCGGCGCGTTTCTCCGTGGCGACCCGGGCATGGGTTGATGCTGCGGGTTGATGCGGCGGTAGTCATAATTAGAGACACCACTCAAAAGCGGGCTATGACCGCACTCAATGTGTGCCGCGCGTGCAAGCCGATGAGATAATCATTGCGCTTCAAAAGCAGCATGCACGACGGCAGCACAACACGTAGCAAGACAAGCAGCAAGGCAGGCAGCGCAGCAAGCAACGCAGCAAGCAACGCTTCAAGCATCAGATCAAGAAAGATACGAGCCCGCCGCGGAGGGACACGCGGGGCCTGACCATACCAACCTAGGCTCGTTCCCATGAAATTTGATTACGTCATCACCGGCGCTGGCTCGGCCGGTTGTGTGCTGGTCAATCGTTTGTCAGAAGACCCGTCGGTCACCGTCTGCGTGATTGAAGCGGGCGCGCCGGATGCCTCTGCGCTGATCACCGCTCCCGCTGGCCTCGCGCTGCTGGGTCCGCTGAAACTGCACATGTGGGGCTTCGAGACCATCGCGCAGGCGGGTCTGAGCGGGCGGCGCGGTTATCAGCCGCGCGGCAAAGTCTTGGGGGGCTCGTCCTCCACCAATGCAATGGTTTATCTGCGCGGCCATCGTCTCGACTACGACGGCTGGCGCGATCAAGGTGCATCTGGTTGGGGCTGGGAAGACGTGTTGCCTTATTTCATCAAGGCCGAGCACAACGAGCGCGGTGCAGCCGGCGCACACGCTGCACTGCATGGCCAGAGCGGCCCGCTCAATGTGGCCGATTTGCGCAGCCCGAATGCGATAGCGCAGAAGTTGATGGCTGCCGCGCGTGAAGCCGGCTATCCGCTCACCGCAGACTTCAATACGGGAGACACGGAGGGCTTCGGTGCGTATCAGGTTACGCAAAAAGGCGGTGAGCGCTGGAGCGCCGCACGCGCCTATTTGCACCCGGCGATGACGCGACCCAATGTCACGGTGATCACGGGTGCGTTGACCAGGCGCATCGTGTTTGAAAGAGACAACGGCGCAGGAGGTGGAACTGCCGGCAGCACCGAGAGCGTTGCGGGCATGCCGCGCGCCACCGGCATCGAGTTCGAACGTGATGGCCGTATCGAAACAGCGCATGCCGCGCGTGAAGTGTTGGTGTGCGCAGGCGCCTTTCAATCACCGCAACTGCTGATGTGTTCGGGCATCGGCCCTGGCGCACATCTCGCCGAGCGCGGCATCACACCCATCGTTGATCTGCCCGGTGTCGGACAAAACCTGCAAGATCACATCGACTACATCATCAACCGCCGTCATCACAGCCTCGATTTATTCGGCATGTCGCTGGGCGGCCTGTGGCGTCTGTGGCAGGAGATTGGCCGCTATCGCCGCGAGCGGCGCGGCATGTGTACTTCCAACTTTGCCGAGACCGGTGGCTTCATTAAAACGTTGCCTGATTTGCCTAAGCCCGACGTGCAATTTCATTTCGTGATCGGCATGGTCGATAACCACAACCGCACGCGTCACGCCGGGCATGGCTACTCGCTGCATGCTTGCGTGCTCAACCCCAAATCGGCCGGCGAGGTGCGCTTGGCCTCAGCCGACATGCGCGATGCACCGCTGATTGATCCGAAGTTTTTGTCACACGGCGAGGATGTGGCCACGCTCAAGCGCGGTTTTGCCGCGATGCGCAAGATTCTCAATGCGCCGGCGTTTGCGCCGCATCTTGGCCCCGAGCTGTACACGCAAGACCTGCGCGAGGATGATGACGCCGGTCTTGAAGCGGCGATCCGCGCGCGTGCCGACACCATCTATCACCCGGTGGGTACTTGCCGCATGGGCACTGATGCGCTCGCGGTGGTTGATCCGCAGTTGCGCGTGCGTGGCGTTGCCGGGTTGCGTGTGGTTGATGCGTCGGTGATGCCCGCTGTGCCGTCAGGCAACACCAACGCGCCCACCATCATGATTGCCGAGAAGACGGCGGACTTGATTCGCGCGGTGGCCAGGGCGGCCTAGGGATACCGCGGGATACGGTGGGGTGCGGGAACCTGCCGCGCTGTCACTCTGTGAGTGCCTGAAGAATGGCTCCTGGAGCCATTCTTTGGATGAAGGCTCCTTTGGTACCCTTTGGTACCCATTGGTACCCATTGGCGCCCATCGATCCCGTTGGCGCGAAAGGCTACTCAGCCGTGATGTTGGCGGCCTTTGCCACCACGCCCCAGCGTGCAATCTCGCTCTTGAGGAAACGGTCGGCCTCTTCCGGCGTATTGCCAATCACCAGCGAGCCGCCATCGGTGAGGCGCTGCTTCATGTCCGGCTGGTTCAACACCTTGACGATCTCGCTGTTGAGGCGCGCCACGATGTCGCGCGGCGTGGCGGGCGGCGCGCCGACGCCAAACCAGGCCACCGCTTCGAAGTCACGCACGCCGCCTTCGGCAATCGACGGCACATCAGGCAGCAGCGGGTGACGCTTGGCGCTCGATACCGCGAGTGCGCGCACCTTGCCCGCCTTGATCTGCGGCAGCAGGGCGACCAGGTTGTCGAACATCACCTGAATCTGCCCGCCGATCAAATCAGTGTGCGCGGCAGAGGAGCCTTTGTACGGCACATGCACCATGTCGATCCCGGCGTCGAGCTTGAATTTTTCGCCGGTGAGATGGTGTGAGGTGGCGATGCCGAGCGAGCCGTAATTGACCTTGCCCGGATTGGCCTTGGCATAGGTGATGAATTCGCCGATGGTCTTGGGCGGGAAGTTGAGATTGGCCGCGAAGCCGAGTGCCGAGTGCGTCATGACGGTGACAGAGGCAAACGCGCCCGAGTCGTAGCGCAAACCTTTGTAGGCCGCCGCCGAGATCGGCAGCGCAGCAGTCGAGATCAGCAGCGTGTAGCCATCGGGCGCGGCCTTGGCGCCGAATTCGGAGCCCACCGTGCCGCCCGCGCCGGGCCGGTTCTCCACCACGAAGCCCTGGCCCATCGCCGCGCCGACGCGGTCAAACACCTGGCGCGCAATGATGTCGGACGCCGCACCGGTGGCGAAGGGCACGATCACCTTGACCGGACGGTTCGGATAGCCTTGCGCGGCAGCGATGGCCGCGCTCAGTGTGAGGGCAAAGGCAGCGGCGAGGTGAAGCAGTTTCATGCGGGTGTCTCCTGAAGAGGGGCGGCGGCAATGCGCGGTGCGTGCGCGATGAACGCCAAAATGGAAAACGGCTCAGGCCGTCTGCGCCTGCGCCGCGTGCCGCTCCAGGGTCGTGGTGCGGCGCAGATCGCGCCTGGCTTTGAGATCGTAACGGCGGCCACGATGAATCGTGGCGCGGTTGTCCCACATCACATAATCGCCGGCGCGCCACTGGTGCCGGTAGATGAATTGGCGCTGCGTGGCGTGTTCGAGCAACTCGGCGATCAGCAAGCGGCCCTCAGGCACCGGCATTCCGCTCACGCGGTTGCAGTGCACACCCGCAAATAGCAGCTTGCGCTGGGAGCCAGGATGCACGCGCACCAGCGGCCACTCGGCAGGCGGAAAACGGTTCAACTGCTCCGGCGTGTATTTGTCATCGCCAAGCATGATGCGCGAGTGGAAGGTGGAGTGATGCGCGGTGCGATGTTCGACCAGGGCCTTAAGTTCATCATCGAGCGCATCGTAGGCCGCGCGCATGTCGGCCCACTCGGTGTCGCCGCCGCTGTCCGGCAAGGTCACCGCCGACAGCATCGAATACTTGATGGGCAGCGGCTGAAACGAGCTGTCGGTATGCCACAGTTGATTGCCCAGCGTGCCAATCAGTTTGGCGTGGCCGGCGTCGGCCACCGAACCGTCGAGCGCGAGGTTGGAGATGTCGATCAGTTCGTCATGCTCAAACCGTGTCGGCGCGCCGGTGGCTTTGCGCAAGCCGGCATCGAGCGGGCCGAATTGGCGCGCGCAGGCGATCTGCTGCGCCTGATCGAGCGGCTGATCGCGGAATACCAATACCGCGTAGTGATCCAATGCGGCGTCGATCGCCTCCACATCGGCAGGGGAGAGCGGCTGGCGCAGATCGACGCCGCTGGCCTCGGCGGCAAATGCGGACGTGACCGGAGTGAGTGTCAGAGGCATGAAGGCATCCGCTTTAGTCAAGCATTGGCGGGGCATCGCGCAGATACACCGGCAGGTCGGTAGTCGGCGGCTTGTGATCGCCCGGCACGGCATACATCATCTCGGCCACAAAACCACGGTGATACGACGTGTGATTGACGATGTGCAGCAGAATGTCACCGCGCGACAAGGCGCCATCACCGCCGCCGACGAAAGTGAACTTCACCACTTCGTCCAGTTGCGCAGGCGTGATGCCATCACTCCACACAATGTACCACGCATCGATCTCGCGCTGCATGGCCAGCAATCGGTCGAGCGGCGGGTAGTCGGCCGTGTTGCGCCCGGTGTAGGGGTGTGCCTGACCTTCGAGGTGGTGTTTGAAAATGTCGTCAATCACGAAGTTGTGATTGAGCATGTGCTGCATGTTGTTGAACAGGCCAGGGCGTGGCTTCTCGGCAGCGCCCGGCGGCAGTTTGGCCACGGCGGCGAAGATCATTTCATTGGCCCAGGCGTTGTAGCGCGTGAGGGTGCGGGCGGTGCGGGGTGTGGTCATGCGGTGCTCCGAAGTTTGGCAGAAAGATCGATTGCATCAGGCATGCGTAATCATATCGGCCGGCTTGCTGGCGGTGATTTTAGGCGTCGTTGCTGCGGGCCGGAACCGGCCACCCTGCGGTGGCTATTCCGGCTTGATCCCTGCCGCTCGGACCACCTCAGCCCAGCGCGGCACTTCATCGCGCAGCATGGCGCCAAACTGCTCGGGCGTGCTGCCCACCGGCTCCGCACCCTGATCGAGGAGGCGCTGCTTGATGTCCGGAGCGAATGCCGCCTTGTTGATGGCAGCGGCGAGTTTGGCGACGATATCTTTGGGTGTGCCTGCCGGCGCCAGCACGCCGTACCAGAGCGCCATCACCAGATCAACGCCTGACTCGCGCAGCGTCGGCACCTCGGGCATGATCTCCGAGCGTTTCGCTCCGGCTGCGGCGAGCGGGCGCAGGCGGCCCGATTTGACGTGCGACAGGATCGCCGGCACGTTGATGAACACCATGTCCACTTCGCCCGCCATCAACGCCGTGAGTGCGGGGGCGCTGCCTTTGTAGGGGATGTGCAGCACGTCGGTCTTGGTCTGCAGCTTGAACAGCTCGCCGGTGAGGTGCTGGGTGCTGCCGGCACCGGCCGAGCCATAGGTGAGGGCACCGGGTTTGGCGCGCGCGGCGGCGATCACGTCGGCTGGCGTGCGCAGGGGCTTGGCGGCGTTGACCACCATGATGTTCTGGCTGTCGGAAAACACCGCCACCGGCGCGTAATCGCGCAGCGTATTGAAGGGCGGGTTTTTGTAGAGCGACATGTTGATCGTGACCGCTGAGGTGTTCAACAGCAGGGTGTAGCCGTCGGGCGCGGCCCTGGCGACGAACTCGTTGGCGATATTGGTGCCGGCACCGGGCTTGTTCTCGACGATCACCTGCTGGCCGAGCAGTTCGGAGAGTTTGCCGGCCAGCAGGCGGGCGTTGATGTCGACGCCACCGCCCGGCGTGAAACCGACCACCAGCTTGATCGGGCGCGCGGGAAAGGATTGCGCTGCTGCGCTGGTGGCGCTTAGCGCAATCAGCGCAGCAGCCAGTGTGCGGATGAAAGGCAACATGACATTCCGATCTTGCGAAAACGCGCAGCATACGACACCTTGGAGTCACATTGACTGCGCGTCCGGCAGCGGTGCGCGGAGTAAAATTCCCCGCATGTCCGCGCCCCGTTTTGTTCATCTCCGTCTGCATTCGGAGTACTCGATTACCGACGGCTTGACGCGCGTTGATGCTGCCGTAGCCAAGGCTGCCACGGACGGCATGGGCGCGCTGGCGCTTACTGACTTGTCCAACCTGTTTGGCATGGTGAAGTTTTACAAGGCGGCGCGCGGCAGCGGAGTCAAACCGATCGTCGGCGCCGATGTCTGGATCACCAATCATGCGGAGCGCGACAAGCCTGCGCGCCTGCTGCTGCTGGTTACGTCCAACTCGGGTTACCTGCTGCTGTGCCGCCTGCTGACGCGCGCGTGGCTGACCAACCAGCATCGGGGCCGCGCCGAAATTGACAAGGCGTGGTTCAAGGAAGCTGGCGGTGCAGATGGAACGCCGGGAGGTACCTCGGGCCTGATCGCCCTCTCCGGCTTGCTGGTGGGGCCGGGCGCTGGCGACATCGCGCAAGCGCTCGACGCCGGCAAGACCGACACCGCCGAAGTGCTGGCCCACGAATGGGCTGCTGCATTCCCCAACCGTTTTTACATCGAGGTGCAGCGTGACCGCGCATCGAGTTTCGCCAACCACATCGAGCAGCAGTTGCGGCGCATCGTCAAAGTGGCGGCCACGGTCAAGCTGCCGGTGGTGGCGACCCACGCGATTGAGTTTCTCGACGCCAGCGAGTTCCGCGCGCACGAAGCGCGCGTGTGCGTGGCCGAGGGCTTCATGCTCGGTGACACGCGGCGGCCCAAGCACTATTCGCCCGAGCAATACTTCAAATCGCAGGATGAAATGGTAGCCTTGTTTGCCGACTTTCCGGCGGCCATTGACAACGCAGTGGCGATTGCGCAGCGCTGCAATTTCACCATCGTGCTCGGCCGCGCGCACCTGCCCAATTTCCCCACACCGCCGGGCGTGACGATTGACGACTTTCTCACGCAGCTCGCGCGCGCGCGGTTGGAGACGCGGCTGTTGCAGTTGTATCCCAATGCAGCCGCGCGTGAGGCTGCGCGCCCGCGCTACGCCGAGCGCCTCGAATTCGAGATCAACACCATCTGCAAGATGGGCTTCCCCGGTTACTTCTTGATCGTGGCCGACTTCATCAATTGGGGCAAAAACAATGGCGTCCCGGTGGGGCCGGGGCGTGGCTCGGGTGCCGGCTCACTCGTGGCGTATTCGCTCGGCATCACCGACCTTGACCCACTTGCCTATAACCTTCTATTCGAGCGCTTCCTCAACCCCGAGCGCGTGTCGATGCCGGACTTCGATATCGACTTCTGCGAAAACGGGCGCGACAAGGTCATTCAATACGTCAAGCAAAAGTATGGCGAAGAGAGCGTGTCGCAGATCGCCACCTTCGGCACCATGGCGGCGAAGGCGGCGGTGCGCGACATCGGGCGCGTGCTGGACTTGGGCTACAACTTTTGCGACGGCATTGCCAAGTTGATTCCGTTTCAACCCGGCAAGCTGGTCACGATCCAGATGGCGCGCGAGATGGAACCGCTATTGAAGGAGCGGGAGAAAAAGGAAGAAGAAGTGCAGGAGCTGCTGTCGCTCGCCGAGCAGGTCGAGGGCCTGACGCGCTCGGTCGGCAAGCACGCAGGTGGTGTGTTGATCGCGCCCGGCAAGCTGACTGATTTTTGTCCCCTGTATTCCCAGAACACCGGCGCCGACAGCGGCGGCGCGGTGAGCCAGTTTGACAAGGACGACGTCGAAGCCGTCGGCTTGGTGAAGTTCGACTTTCTCGGCCTCACCACGCTCACCATTCTCGATCACGCGGAAAAGTTCATCCGCAAGCTGCACCCGGAGTTGCCCGACTTCAGTTGCGCCACGCTGCCGCTCGACAACGCGGTCTCGTACGACATTTTCAAGAAGGCCAATACGGTCGCGGTGTTCCAGTTTGAAAGCCGCGGCATGCGCGACATGCTGATCGGCGCGCGCCCCGACCGCTTTGAAGACATCATTGCGCTGGTGGCGCTGTATCGCCCCGGCCCGATGGATCTGATTCCCGACTTCATTGAGCGCAAGCACACGCTGGCGCGTACCGGCAAGCGCTCGTGGGGCTATCAGGACGAGCGCATGGCGCCGCTGATGGACGAGACCTACGGCATCATGGTCTATCAGGAACAGGTGATGCAGACCGCACAGGTGATCGGCGGTTATTCGCTCGGCGGTGCCGACCTGCTGCGCCGTGCGATGGGCAAGAAAAAGGCCGAAGAGATGGCCGAGCAGCGCCAGGTCTTTCGCGATGGCGCCGGTAAAAATGGCGTCGCACTCGATACCGCTGACGAAATTTTTGACTTGATGGAGAAGTTCGCCGGCTACGGCTTCAACAAGTCACACGCCGCTGCTTACGCATTGCTCGCGTATCACACCGCGTATTTGAAGACGCATTTTCCCGCCGAGTTTTTCGCCGCCAACATGTCGGCGATGATGGACGACACCGACAAGGTGCAAATCCTGGTGCAGGATGCGAAGGAAAATGGCATCGCCGTGTTGCCGCCCGACATCAATACGTCGGAATACCGTTTCAAGCCGTTGCCGGCGGCGGAGCACGCAGGCGCGAAACAGGTGAACTCGAATGCCAAGGATGCGGCAAATGGCGGCGTTGACGTTGACCCAGAAGGCGCAGCCCGCTCGCGCAGCCTGCTCTATGGGCTCGGTGGCGTCAAAGGTACCGGCGCGGGCGCGGTGGAAAACATCATCGCCGCGCGTGCCAAGGGGCCGTTCACTGACTTGTTCGATTTTTGCGCACGCATCGACCGCCGCGTAGTCAACAAGCGGGCGATTGAGGCGATGGTGCGCGCAGGGGCGTTCGATGCGCTGGAGCCGGATCGCGCGGCGTTGTTTGCCAGCGTCGGTATCGCCGTGGAAGCGGCCGATCAGGCCGAGCAGAATGCATCGCAAGGGGGTTTGTTTGGCGGCGCATCTGACAGCGACGCGCATGCACACAAACCCGAATTGATCCGCACTCTGCGCTGGAGCGCGCGCGACAAGCTGCTCAACGAAAAACTCGCACTCGGGCTCTATCTCTCAGGCCATCTGTTTGACGCCTACGCGCCCGAAGTGCGGCAGATCGCCAAGACCAGATTGATCGACGTGCAGCCGCGCAACGAGCAAATGCTGCTGGCCGGTGTGGTCTCGCAATTTCGTACCGCAATGACCCGGCGCGGCAAGATGATCATTGTTGAAATTGACGATGGCACCGCCAAACTCGAACTGACCGTATTCAACGAGTTGTATGAGCAGCACCGTGACATTCTCAAGCTCGATGAACTGCTGGTGATCGCCGGCAAAGTGCGCGAAGACCAGTTCTCCGGCGGCATGCGCGCCGGGGCGGAAAAAATTTTTGGCCTCAACGATCTGCGCCGCGCCTACGCGCGCTCGGTCAAGCTGTTGATGAATGGCCAGGCCGATACCGCCAAGCTGCTCACCTTGCTGGCACCGCACAAGAACGGCGCTTGCCCGGTGGTGGTGGAGTACGACAACGGCGCAGCGCGCTGTGCGCTGCCGCTGCCGGACGAATGGCGCGTCAACCCGCGTGAAGAGTTGCTGCAAGGCCTTCGTGATTGGCTCTCGCCGCAGAGTGTGACCGTAGTGTATTAAGCACTGGCCGGAACAAGCGAAACACTCTGATGAGCGCCAACGGGCTGCCCGATGCAGTCGAACTCTCGCAGGTCAAGCGCGCGCTGATTGTCAAGCTGCGCCATCACGGCGACGTGCTGTTGTCTTCGCCCGTGTTCTCGGTGCTCAAGGCGCGCGCGCCGCATATCGAGATCGATGCGCTGGTGTATGCCGACACGCACGAGATGCTGAGCCTGCATCCGGCCATCAGCCAACTTCACACCGTGGATCGCGCCTGGAAATCGTCAGGCCTGATGGCACAGGCAGGAGCCGAGTGGGCGCTGTGGCGGCAACTCAAGGCACGCCGCTACGACTTGTTGATTCACCTCACCGAACACCGGCGCGGCATGTGGTTGGCCAAAACCCTGAAACCGCGCATTCGCGTGGCGCCGCAGTTGCACAATGACGATGCGTTGTGGCAGGAGAGCTTTACGCATTGTTACAAGCTGGTCGCGCGCGGGAACAGCCGCCATACCGTGGAGTCCAACCTTGATGCCTTGCGCCGCATTGGTATTGCCCCGGCAGAAGATGAAAAATCTCTGCTGCTGATCGATGGTGCCCAGGCTGCCACCCGCGTCGATGCGTTGCTCGCGCAGCAGGGCGTGGCGCCGGGCTATGTCCATATTCATCCCACTTCGCGCTGGCTATTCAAGACCTGGCCGGCTGAGCGCGTGGCGCAACTGATCGACGCCTTGCATAGCGAGGGCCGTCGCGTGGTGCTCACTGCCGGGCCGGCGCAAAAAGAAGCGGCGATGATTGAGCGCATTTTGAGTTTGTGTGCCACACCGCCGCAGAATCTCGCGGGCCAGCTCAGCCTCAAGGAAGTGGCAAGCGTGGCGCGGCGCGCGTCGCTATTTGTGGGTGTCGATTCCGCGCCCATGCATATTGCCGCGAGCCAAGGCACGCCGGTGGTCGCGCTGTTCGGCCCGTCGGGGGATATCGAGTGGGGGCCGTGGAAGACGGTGCATCGCATCGTCGCCTCCGATGTCCATCCCTGCCGCCCCTGCGGGCAGGATGGCTGCGGCGGCAGCAAGGTCAGTGAATGTCTGACGACGCTGCCGGTGGCGCGGGTGCTTGAGGCTGCGCGGGCGCTGCTGGCGCGATGAGTTCGGCAGTCGTCCCAGGATGAGACTTGCACTGATCCGTCAGCGCTACACGCC